>WFXI01000265.1 GCA_015490675.1 Hydrogenothermaceae bacterium | reverse complement strand
CTCTTATAGGTGAACCTTTATCTAAATCAAACTCTAGTGGTCTTTGAAGATAAATATAATTTTTCCCTAATTTTTCTACTTTAATAATATCTTGTCTTAAATATGGATATTTTTTTTTCCAAACTCTAGAGTTTATAGAATTTAAAAACTTTTCAGTATTAGGAGAACCAAGCCAAACAAATTTTAAATTGTTTACCTGTTTCAAAAATTTCACAGGGATTTTATAGCTTCCTTTTTTTGTAGTTTTGGTTACAGTAGCTATTTTTACAGGTTTTTCTCCTTCTATTATAAATACTGCTTTATCTTTTGTTTTTAAATGAGAAATTATAGTCGTATTGTTTCCTGAAATTTTTAAGTTGCTTTTTTTTATTACTATATGATTATATACATGTATTTCTCTTTTAGGCAAAGTTATGGTCGTTTTTCCTTTATCGATTAAACTTTGAATAATTATTGAATAATCTTTATTAATTTCTTCTGCTTTAGCCTGTTTAAAAAGTATAAATTTTATGTTAGGTAATTTAAATACTCCTGAATATATTCCCATTAAAAATATAAAAGTCATTGCTGAAACCAAAATTAATACATAAGGCAAATATTTTCTAACTATTGGAAATGTATCTATGTTTATATCAACTGATTGGGACTTGCCTTTTGCCCATTTTTGTTTTGCAAGATTATATGATGCATAAATCTTTATTACTGAACCTACCCATTGGTCATAGAGTATAAGAAGCAAATCTACAATATATGGATTTATTCTTTCTGTTACTAAAACAAGCATTTGAAGCATTCTGATAAAAATTGCCCATGCCAGGTAAAATACCCAGAAAAAAGGAGAGATAAATAGTGATAAAAGGGTTGCAACTGTAGGACCAACTAAAGAAGTCCACATAGAAATTCTTTGGTCTAAAATTGCATACCATATAAAAAATCCACCAACATTTTTAGGGCCAAGTTTTAAGGCTCTAAAGTTATTTCTAAGCATATTCCCATACCATCTAACCATTAAAGAAGTTGATACTTTAAAGAAATTTCCACCTCTATTTTCAACAGAGAATATTAGTAAATCAGGAGCATATAGCATGTCCCATTTATTTTTGAGTAAATAAAACCAAGTTGTCTTGTCGTCACCCATTAAAAATCTAAATTTACCAAAAAGCCAGTGCTCTAAATGGTCTTTTGCCATCATATTGATAAATTCTTCATTGAGCAAAATATAAGCTCTAAAAGCAGAAAATCTTCCTGTTAGTGTTAAAACTCTTTTATGGAGAGCGTGAGACTTCATCATTATATTTCTTCTGGCAAATTTTAGCCTATACCAGTAATCAACTAATAAGTTATCTCCATAATAATAAACATCTTCATCTGTAGTCATTGCTCCAAGGTTTTGAAAAGCTTTGAAAAATGGAAGAAGTTCTTTTAAAACATCTTTCCCAACAACAGAGTCTCCATCCATTAAAATTAATACATCATTTTTATAATCTTTATGATAAGAAGAAGGTTTATAAAACTCTCTAGCTACAGCCCTTAATGCATGGTAAAAAGCAACTCTTTTTCCCATTTTTTGGTATAGGAATTTAACTATTATTCTTCTATCAATATCATGAACAGAAACAATAGCATCTATAAGCCTTGCTTCTTCTTTTGAACCTACAGAAACATAAAAGTAAACTTGTGATGGAATTTTATAACATTCTTCAACTAAATATTTAAATACAGCTTTACTGACTTTAGGGTCTTCATGATAAGAAGGTATTATGAAGAATACTCTTTTGGGATATCTTTTTGTAATTGGCAATTTTTTTATAATTTTTTTTAGCTTAGGGTAATAATATTTTTCATATATTAATGATTGAATAAAGTTTACTATTTGCCATGAGTATCTCCAAATACCTATTGCAGCAATTACAAAAAATCCATGCATTTTTAGTTCCCATGCCCTATCTGGGAGAAGATATAGAATAAATAGAATAATACCTGTCCAGAATGAAAAAAACTTAATTACCTGTAAGGGATTTATTGGCTTTTGCTTCCTGTTCTTATATTTTCTTACTTGTCTTATATCAAGGTATTTAACAGTTACTTCTAAAAATTTCATTGTCCTAACAGCCTTGCAACAAAATCTACAATAAATATATACCTACTTTCTGTTATTACCTTTGCTTCTGCATACATTCCTGAGTATATATCTTTATCTTTAGTGTTAATCTTTATTTTTACAGGAACATCTTTCAATGCATAAGCCTCTGTTTCTGAAACGATACTATCTGAAGCCATTGAAGTCTTTCCTATAGAAACCACTGTTCCTTTATAAATTTTTCCAATAGATGGAATTAAAACTTCTGCCTTGTTTCCTACTTTTATTTTTAAGGCATCTTCTACTTTAAATCTAGCTACTACATAGATTTCATCAGTCTTTACATCCATTACCATTACAGGGTCAAACTTTTTAACAAGTTCCCCTTCCCTCTTATTAATAGATAATATATATCCATCCTTTTTTGCATACACAGTCCAATTTTTCTTTAAGTTTCTTAGATTTAATAACTTTTCTTTTATTCCTTGAAGTTCGATTGTTAGTTTATTAATTTGTTGCGTAAGTTTTATACTTATATTGTCTACAGGTTGATTTAGAGTTTCATAAGCTCTTATTGTTTCTTTTAGATTTGCTATCTTTATTTTTAATTCTTGAAGTTCTGTTTTGACTTTATCTATATCTGATTTTTTTATTAGATACATGTCATAGGCTTTTTGTAGGGTTTTTAGTTCCTCTTGTTTTTCCTTAAGTTGAATATTAAGGAGCTTTAGCTGATTTCTCAAAGAAGTTAATTTAACTTTTGAGTATACACTTGAAGCTTTTTTTAATTTTTGTAGATTTTGATATAGTCTATTAAGTATTTTCTTTTTTTCATTATAAAGAGAGCTTAAGTTTGATATTTGTTTATTAATTTCTTCATTCCTTATAGAAAATAGTGGCGAAGATTTTTTTACAAACTCACCTGCTTTTACATATATTTTTGAGATTATTCCGTCTTCAGGAGCTAAAATGTTTATACTTTTCCCAGAAACAAAAGCCTGTGCACTATATACAACAGGCATATTCTGGTAAATTAAATATCCAATGGAAAATACAGAAATAACTACCAGAAAAACTATTACTAAAGCCCTTTTTAGTTTTGCATCTAGTCTTTTTTTCTCTTCTTCTGTTATTTCTGGCTCAACTTCTACTGGTAACTCTAAACCTTCTGAAACTGCAAGAAGTCCTTCTGCATTTGTTAGTCTACCTTCTACGTAAGCTTCTACATAATCTTTCATTAAAAGTTTTGCTTCATCAGAAATTTCTGTAAACTCAAAACCTGCTTCTTTTGCACTACTCCATCTAACTACAGCTTTTGCTTTAAATCTAGCATTAAAACTTGCAAATGGAAGTTCAAAATCTACTATATACTCTTCACCACTGTTAAATTCATAAAACTCATGTTTTTCAATTTTAAAGCCTAAGAAAGACCAGTCTAAGACTTTATATTCTTTACCGTTTATATATACTTTTGCAGGGAGTTGTATCCTATAAGATTTTCTTAAGTAATTTCTTTCTTCAAGCAATT
>WFXI01000264.1 GCA_015490675.1 Hydrogenothermaceae bacterium | reverse complement strand
GTAAAGAAGTTCAATATTTTCTTTTATATCATTTCTTGACTTCGGATTATTATTAATTAAAAAAGGTATAATGTAAAAAACACCATTTAGTTCATAAAAAAAATGTAGAAAAAGATGTTTTTTTACATCTTCTTTATTTTGAAGATACAAAATTTTTTCCCCAAATTTTGTCAAATTACAATTTTTATCTATTAAATCAAATTGTCTTAATGTTGATTTTATATCATTCATATCTTTATGGAAATTCTTTAGAAGACATTTATCCTTATCAAAAGCTTCACATTTATGTTTTTTTATACATTTTAAAATTGAAAGTAAATTTTCATAAACTTTTTCACTTGCACGTAATCTTGGAATAATCCTGATATCGTTCATATAGTACCTCATCCTATATAATGTATAATAGCATTTTAATATATTCTAAGGAAAATAAATACCTTGAGAAAAAAATAGAAAAATTAAAACAAATGCTCATTTTATTAAAAAAACTTATTCTATTTAGAAATATAAACGAATTTTTTGCAGGAGGAGATTCTATGAAAAAACTATTTTTATCTTTAGGGATTCTAACTCTTTCTTTTACTTCATTTGCTTATGAAAATTTTATTCCAGTAATAGAAACCAGCTCAAAATATATTTCAGTTAAGAAAAATTCTTTATTTGGACCTTATTTAATAATAAAAAAATCACCGTTTAATATATCAAAACAACTAAACAAGAAATCATATATTTCTTATAAGTATATTTTATAGAAAAATCCTAAATTTTATATTTTTTATTAAATCATGGTCCTGTGGTAAAATTTCCTTCAAGTTTTATATTTAGTTCTATGAAAATTTTATTTAATAAGGTGTTGTTATGGGTAAAGTTATAGTAGAAACAAAAGACAAAAAAGAACTAAAACTAAAAACATCATTAACTACCGAACAAGTAGAAAAACTTTTAAGAGAATTTGAAGAAAAAAGGAATGCTGAAAAAGCTCTTGATAAACTGAGGTGAATATTAAGCACAGATAAATCCGCCGAAGAACTTATTGGAGAAATTTATGAAAAATCTTTTTAAAGATACGAAATTTAATTAAACGAGGTAAAGGCAATGAAGCTTACAATAGAAGTACCTGATGAAAAGATTTATGAAATAGGAAAAGAAACCTTAAAGAAGAAAATAGAAGAATATTTAGAATTTATGAAATTCGAAAAAGATATAAAGGAACTTTCCAATGAATTAAAAAAAGTATTTTCAGAAGAAGAGTATTGGAAAGAAGTAGAAAAAAGCAAAGAAGAAGCTTGGCAAGAATACAAAAAAGGTCTTGAATTAGAATGAAAACTGTTGTTGATGCAAATATTATCTTTTCTGCACTAATAAAAGGAAATCCAGTTTATATAAAAATACTAAATAATGTTGACACATATTCTCCAGATTTCATATTTATTGAGCTTGAGAAATATGAAAAAAGAATTTTAGAAAAAGTATCTAATAAACAAAGAATGAAAGAAATTATTTATAAAATATTTAAAAAAATTACCATAATCCCAAGAATTGCTTTAACCAAAGCAAGTATAAAAAAAGCTTATAGTCTTTGTAAGGATATAGATGAGAAAGATACACCATACGTAGCTTTAGCTCTTGAACTTGATGCATATTTATGGACTAATGATAAAAAATTAACAAATAAATTAAGAGAAAAAGGTTTTTCAAAAATTTTAACAACTGATGAGCTTGTAAGAATGGTAGAATTAGAAGAAAAATAAAAAAGATTTCAGATATATTGAAGGCTTAAGGCTTTTTTAAATATTATGAGTAAAACATACGCATATATCAGAGTATCAACAGATAAACAAGATTTAGAAAATCAAAAGTATTCAATACTTCAGTATGCAAATGATAAAAAACTTGGTAATGTAGAGTTTATAGAAGAAGCTGTAAGCGGTAAAGTATCCTGGAAAAATAGAAAATTAAAGGATCTAATAATGCAGCTGCAAAAAGGAGATAACCTCATAGTTGCAGAGCTATCCAGACTTGGTAGGTCTATGCTTGAGATAATGGAGCTTCTTAATCTACTGCTTCAAAAAGGTATAAATATTTATGTAGTTAAAGGAAATTATGAGCTGAAAGATGATATACAAAGCAAGGTTTTAGCATTTGCTTTTTCTTTGGCTTCTGAAATAGAAAGAGAGTTAATCAGCCAAAGGACAAAGGAAGCACTTGCCAAACGAAAAGCAGAAGGTAAAAAACTTGGTAGACCTAAAGGGTCTTACAGCTCCAAACTTGACAATAAAAAAGAATACATAAAAGAACTCCTTGATAAAGGAGTATCTATCTCAAGTATAGCTAAAATACTTGGGGTTCATTATCACACTGTTAGAAACTATGTTAAAAGAAGGGGTTTAAAATAACCAATTAAGAGATAAACTTCCAACTGAAATGAATTGTAATATACGGGTCTATTTCCTCTAAACATTGATATATAGAAGATACAATTTCATCTCTAATATCCCAGTTATTTGGTAAATCTGTTATCACAATTAAGTTTAAATCTGCATCGGTTTTATTTTCTTCATCTATGTCTATTTTTATATGACCTTTAAATTTAATATCCTTATCTAAACAATCTTGAGCTTTTTTCAGCATGTCAAGTTTGGTTATTGTCTTAATCATTTTTTTGACTCCATTTTTTCTACAAATCTAAATAACTTTTCCACTATCTGTAAATAAATCTTAAACTTTTCCTCTGGAATTTCAAGTAAATCATAATCAGCTGATTCTCTTATGTTTGGAAAATTCTTTATAAGCTCTCTTTCTTTTCTCGTTAAAAAAGTTTTATCTTTAGAATCTATTGTAACTACCAATTTTTTCATTAAACCAAAATGTTTCCATTTTCCTTTTTCCGGTTCTCCTAATAAATGCACGCATAAAGAACGGAAAGAATAATATAGTCTTGATATAGCATCATTTATGTATCCATTTTCGAATAAACATTTTGCAGCTGCATATTGCTTTTTGGCTTTATGCAGGAATGTTATTTCTTCCAAAACTGCCACCAGCTTTTATTATTATCATCGAACTTCTTATACTTCGCTTCTAACAAATCTATAGTTTTAAGTAGATCCTGTATCCTTTTTTCCTTTTCTTCTATCAATCTTTCCTTTTCTTCCGTTATCTT
>WFXI01000263.1 GCA_015490675.1 Hydrogenothermaceae bacterium | reverse complement strand
TTAAGGAGGTAAGAACCATTTTAAAGTTAGAGATTGAAATTCCAAGAGATGCTTTTTTCAGTGTTGTAGGAAAAAGAGATGAAAATTTAAAGTATTTTTCAGATATTTTTGATTTAAAAGTTTTTTCTAGAGGAACTTCAGTTATAGCAGAAGGAGAAGAAGAAGCATTAGATAGATTTGAAGAATTTATGTCAAAATTAGCAAACCTTTACGAAAAAGGGCATATTTTAACAGAACAACAAGTAAAAAATTTAGCCTTAGGATATAAACTGCATCTAGAAGAAGAGCAAGAACCAGTTTTTGAAGAAGGAGAAACAATATTATTCAGTCACAGAAAAAAACCGATAATGGCAAAAACTCCTTCTCAGAAATTATATATAGAAACAATTAGGAAAAATACAATTACTTTTGGAATAGGACCAGCTGGAACAGGTAAAACATATTTAGCAATGGCAATGGCAGTTTCATATTTAAAACAAAAGAAAATAAACAGAATAATCTTAACAAGACCAGCTGTAGAAGCTGGAGAAAAACTTGGATTTTTACCAGGAACATTAACAGAAAAAGTAGACCCTTATTTAAGACCTTTATATGATGCTTTATACGATATGGTAGATGGAGAAAAAGTGAATGACATGCTTGAAAAAAACATTATAGAGATAGCACCTCTAGCATTTATGAGAGGAAGAACTTTAAATGATGCTTTTATAATACTAGATGAAGCTCAAAATACTACAAAAGAACAAATGAAAATGTTTTTAACAAGAATAGGATTTGGCTCAAAAGCTGTGATAACAGGAGATGTAACACAAATAGACCTTCCTAAAGTTTCTCAATCTGGATTAGTGGAAGCAATAAAAGTTTTAGAAGGAGTAGAAGGAATAGGTTTTGTTAAATTCTCAGAAAAAGATGTTGTAAGACATCCTGTAGTCCAAAGAATAATTCAGGCTTATGATAGGTATGAGAACCAAAAAGAAGAATAAAATCCTAATTACCAAAGAAGTTTATGACAGGCAGATAACAAAGCCGTTTATTAAACAAATTGCAGAAGCAATTTTAGATTACCTAAATTTAGAGAATGTAGAACTTAGCATAGTATTAACTGATGATGAAACCATAAGACAGCTAAATAAACAATGGCGAAACAAAGACAAACCTACAGATGTTTTGTCTTTCCCTATTGATGAAAAACCTATAGGTTATAAATACACACTTTTAGGAGATGTAATAATAAGTATTCCTTTTGCGAAAAGACAGGCTAAAGAGATAAGTTTTACAGAAAAAGAAGAAATTTTAAGACTACTTGCCCATGGAATATTACACCTTCTAGGTTATGACCATGAAACCAGTGAAGAAGATGCAAAAATAATGTTTGATTTACAGGATAAAATTTTTAAGCATTGTAAAGAAAAATTTGATTTATAATTTCATTTATGAGTGGTTTAAAAATATAGCTAATGAGCTTGGAAAAACATTTTTAAATATTGCAGTTGCTATCTTTATTTTTGTATTTTTACAGCCTTTTGTTAAAGGTAAGTTAAATATATCTCTAATTATTTACACCTTAGTAGGTTTTATTATATTTGTAATTTTAGGTTCTCTATTACTATATTTTGGAGGAAACAAAGATGACACTTGAAGAATATTATATGTGGACTATAGGAATGTTTTCCCTTGTTGGAATAGCAACAACAGCAATTTTAATCTACCTTATAAAAAAAGAAGAAAAAAAGCATAGAAAATCCTCTAACTAGTTTTGTTTAAATTTTTAAAGGTTTTTCTAATTTCGTTAAAAAAAGGAATATTTTCTTTATAATCTAAATAAGTCCACAAAAAAGGCTGGAAACTACCATTGTGAAACCAAAGTTCAATTTCTAAGTATAAATCTTTATCTATCTGTATTCTATTCCCTCTATATTTTTTTGTAGCAACTAAAACTTTTTCCATATCAAGTAAAATAGGGTCTATATTTACAGTTCTTTTTCCTTGATTCCTATATTTGTCTTCTATAAACATACAGTGCTTTTTTATGTTGGCTAAATTCGTTTGTTCTGTTATGTAATCTGTTGCCACAAATTTCTTATATAAAGGGCTTCCCATTTCTTTGATGTAATATTTAGAATAAGGAAGTTTGAAAGGATTAGTTTCTTTTATGAATTTTCCATAGAACTTTTGAAGATGGTTTTCTACAATTTTTAAATTTTCCTCATTTTTCCACATTAAAGCAAAGAGGAGGAGAGACCTCAATGCTTTTTCTCTCCCCTTGCCATTCTAATTGCGTGTTTTACCATAGGAGCAAGCATTCTTAAATTATCTTTAACTCCTCCAGTGCTTCCAGGCATATTTATAATGAGAGTATCTTTACCCATTATTCCTGCAGTAGCCCTAGAAAGTAAAGATTTTGGAGTAAATTTAACACCTATTATTCTCATTGCTTCAGCAAAACCAATAGCTTCTGTTCTAATTACTTCTTTAGTTGCTTCTGGAGTAGTATCTCTTTCACTAAATCCTGTTCCACCTGTTGTAAATATTACATCTACTTTCCCTTCTAATGACTTAAGCTCTTCGACAATTTTTTCTTTATCATCAGGTAATATTTTGTAATGAACCACTTCTCCACCAAATTCTTCCTCTATTATTTTAATAGCAGTTTTACCACTTCTATCTTCAGCTTCTCCTCTAGCACAGGTATCTGATAAGGTAATAACTGCACATTTTAAGCCTGATAAATCTTCTGCATAATCAGATTTTCCTCCTCTTTTAGAAACAAGTTTTATATCTCCAATAACCATATTTTTATCAAAAGCCTTTAACATATCATAAACATTTAAAAGAGCTGCAGATACAGCTGTTAAAGCTTCCATTTCCACGCCTGTTCTGCCCACATTTTTTACTTCAGCTGTAACATATACTCCATCATCTTCTAATTTTGTTTCAACAACCACATGGTCTATCATTATGTTATGGCAAAATGGGAGTATATCTGGAGTTCTTTTTGCTCCATACATCCCTGCCATTTGAGATGCAAGTAAAACATCTCCTTTTGGAACTTCTCCATTTTTTATCATCTCAACACTTTCAGGTGAAAGGTATATTTTACCTTCTGCTTTTGCATTCCTGATAGTTTCAAATTTCATAGATACATCAACAGGTTTAAATCCCATAAAATTCCTCCTAAAATTGTTTACAAAATATCTATTAACTTAAAAACATTACCAAAAATATTAATTTCATCATTTTTTTGGTATATGTGAATATCTTTAAAAAGATTTTTACTTGGATTTGAGTATTTTTCCACTGTTTCGTTTTTTAAATCTATAATCAAAACTTCCTTAGCCTTTCCTTTTGCATAAATTAGCTCTATCCTCAAATCTGGCTCTAAAATTCCAGTCTCATACATTTTTTTTAGTTTTGGAATTGTAAGTTTTAGAGGCTTTGGAATATATTGAAAGTTTTTTTTACTAGTTAGAGAAGGCATTATTTCCTCTTACCACAAGATGTTATAAACAAAAATATAAAGCAGGGAAACTATCCCTGCCAGATAATTATTTTCTAAGTGTGTTATAAGGAACCTTTACAGGTTTTATGTATTTGTCTACATATTCTTTTGTATTAAATACAGCAAGTTTTTCAAATAAAAACTCAAATTTATCGTAAAGTGCTTTTAATATTTTTTCTTTAACTTCATTATCTAAAGTCCACCACTGGTATTTAAATGGTCCAAATCCTTTTTTTCTAGTTTTATAAATAAACTGCTCTTCTGTCCAACCATCTTTCCATTCATTTCTTAGGTTTTCTTTTATCCAATTATAAATTTCGTTTTTAAAATCTTCAGGAATAAGGTCATACATTATGTTTTGAAATCCTGTTGCAAGGTGTATTTCACAACAGTTGTTTTGTGGAAACTTGTCAAATAATTCATCTGGTAGAGTAGATGCACCGTGTTGAACAGTACCACCAAGCTGATATTTTTCTCTAGCAACTTTTCCAATATCTCTTAAAACATTAAAATCCAGTTTTACTTCTGCAATACTTCCATCTGGTAAAGGAACTCCTCCGTGTTCTGTTCCTGTTTGAACTGACATTTTTGAAATTCCTTCTGTATTTTCAGGAAGTTCTTCTAGATATCCTTCCATAAATGCTTCAAATTCTTCTACTGTAGAGT
>WFXI01000262.1 GCA_015490675.1 Hydrogenothermaceae bacterium | reverse complement strand
ATCCCTATTTGATAAAGCACATAAAGGGGCATAATTGCATTGCTTGCACAAATTGAACTTCCAAGGGTTAAGGTTTTTCCTTTTAAATCTTTGATAGATTTTATTTCACTATCTTTTTTAACAACCCAAACACCTGCTTCATAAATAGTTCCGTTTATACTTAAAAAAGCAACAGGAATGGAAGGTTTTTTTTCATTTGCCATAAAATAAACAACAGGGCAGGCTATACCAATATCTATTTTGTTCATTTTATATAAAGCTAAAAATCTATTTGCTTTTTTTACAATCTGAAGCTTTACAGGTTTGGATAATTTAGATGATAAATATTTTGCTAGTGCTGAATATCTTTTATATTCAATAATAGGGTCTTCTGATGATAAAACTGCCAGTGTATAAAAATCTTTTGCAAATGAAAAAGAAAAAAAGAAAAGGGAAATGAAAACGATTAAATTACTTCTTACCATATTTATCCTTTATAGACTTCATATCCCATGTTAAAGTAGGAACAAGTCTATATCCTTCTTCTTCTAGTGCTGCAAGTTTTGCAACACCTGCAGGTGTAATTATAGCAAAAGGTAAAATGTCTTCTCTTGAGAATCCCATGTATTTTAATGCGTTGTTACAAACATAAAATTGAATCCCATAGCTTTCGTAAAAAGATTTCATTCTTTCTATAACTTCTTTGAATTTTTCTTGATTTTGTTTTGTAAAAATTGCTACTTCTGGACCATGGCTAACCACTACAATTTCTACTTCTGCAAGAGGCGAATAGTTTGTATAAGCTTTTAAATGATTAGAAATGTAATTTAGAGCTTGATTAACATTCTCTGGTGAAGGTAAATTCCAGTCATAAACAACTTTAACTGTAGGGTAAGTTTCATCTGATACTTCAAACTCTGCTAATTTTTCTTTTGCAAATAAGTTTGAAAACATAAAAATAGATAAAGATAAAACCACAGATAAAAATCTCATTGTGCCTACCTCAAAGTAAAGTTTATACCTAAATATAATAATTATATTTTTTATAAAAATCTACTTGTTATCTTCTGAAGATACAGTTATTATTGTTTTTACATTCCCTCTAGGGTTCCAGTCTCCAATTACTTCTAAAAATCTAGGTTTTAGCAAGTTATATAAATCTTCATAAATTTTGTTTGTTGCTTCTTCGTGAGAGATATATTGGTTTCTATACTTATTTAAATATAGCTTTAGTGATTTTAACTCAACGATAGTTTTATCAGGTATATACCTTATTTTTATAGTTGCATAGTCAGGGTATCCTGAACGGGGACAAAGGCAAGAAAATTCTGGAAATGTAATATCTATTGTGTAGTTCCTATCTGGATAAGGGTTTTCCCAAGGTTCTAATTTTGCTTCTAATATTTCTTTTTCTCCATATTTTAACTCTTTTTTTTCCATTTAAACCTCTCTTTGTATTATAAATTTTGCAAGCTGTGTAAGGGTTTCATTATTTTTAAATATACTAATACTTTCTATTGCTTTTTCAACATGAGATTTTGCAATTTTTTTTGACTTTTCAAGTCCATATATAGCAGGATAAGTTAACTTATTTTGCTGTATGTCTTTTCCTGTAGTTTTTCCAAGTTTTTCTGTGTCTCCTATTACATCTAAAACATCATCCCAGATTTGAAAAGCCATTCCTATGTTGTATCCGTATTCCTTAAGTGCATTAATTTCTTTATCTGTTGCATCTGCTAGAATTGCTCCTATTTCACAACAGGCTTGAATAAATTTAGTTGTTTTATTCTCATGTATAAACTGAATATCATTAAAACTTCCTTCTTTTTCGGCGAGAATATCTCCTGCTTGTCCTGCTACCATACCATTTATACCTGTGTTTCTTGCAAGTGTTTTAATTACTTTTATTAGCTTCTCTGCCTGTAATTGACTTGAGGAAATTTTTTCAAAAGCATATGTTAAAAGTCCATCTCCTGCTAAAATAGCTATAGCTTCTCCAAATACTTTGTGACAGGTTGGTTTTCCTCTTCTTAAATCATCATTATCCATAGATGGAAGGTCATCATGTATTAGTGAATATGTGTGAATCATTTCTATTGCAATTGCTATATCTAGAAATTTTTCTGTTTCTGTAGCTCCACATATTTTTGCACTTTCAAACATCAAAAATGGCCTAATTCTTTTTCCACCAGCAGTCAAGCTGTAGTGCATAGCATCAAATAGTTTTTGAGGTGTACCGGTCTTTAAGTGATTTTCTAGCTTATTGTTAAACCAATTTGCAAAGTTGTTTAGTTTTTGTTTTACATTCATCTGATACTTACTCTTTTACTGCAAAAAAGAAACTTCCAAAACCTATTAATAAAGCTATAAATAAAATAGTGGTTACAGTAAATAAAAACCAATCCATAATTTAACTCCTCCAATATTCATTAAACTTCCTTAATAAGAATATTAGTAGCACTATGAGAACAATTTCATATGAGTTTTTTCTTTTTCTACTAATATTTGAAATATTAGTGTTCCTATCCCTGCTCCTATAGTTAGAATAGCAATAACAACAGTTCGTATTATGCCTTCTAGGGCTTTAAGTTTTTCTATTTTTAGCTTTTTTATTTCTAATTCTTTTTGTTCTTTATCCATTACTGTTACTCTAAATAAAACGCATTTTCTATATGATTAATATTTTCATTTAAAATTGCAATTACATCAAATCTAATCTCATTGTAATCAATATTAAAGCTATTTAGGAATATTTTTGCAGTTTTTATAATTTTCTTTTGTTTAGCTTTGTTTATACTCTCTTCAGGTAGCCCTAAATTATCGTATGACCTACTTCTTACTTCTATAAAAACAAGTGTATTACCATCTTTTGCTATTACATCTATTTCACCAAATTTTGTATAAAAGTTTTGTTTAATTATTTTATATCCTTTATTTTTCAAATAAGAAATAGCTAGATTTTCTTTTTGACTGCCTACTTCTCTTTTGTTCATAGTAACTTAAAAGATTTTCTGTGGATTGGAGTTATTCCAAACTCTGTTATTTCTTGTTTGTGTAGTTTTGTAGGATAACCTTTATGTTTATCAAAAGAGTGAGGATATAAATTTGAAAATTCTTTCATAATATTATCTCTGTAAACTTTTGCAATTATAGAAGCTGCAGCTACAGATATACTTTTTTCATCTGCTTTTTTTATTGAAATATGTGGATATGGATTAAACTTAATAAAGTCTGTAATAATAAAATCAAAGTCAGATTTTAGAGTTTGTAAAGCTCTATACATTGCAAGTTTTGTTGCTTTATAAATGTTTAACCTGTCTATTTCTGCAGAATCAACTACTCCAATACCTATAGCTAAAGCTCTATATTTTATTTCTTCTACAAGTTTTTCTCTTTGGTTTTCTGTGAGTTTTTTTGAGTCTTTTGTTATGAAGATATCTATGTTTGGTGGAAAAATTACAGCAGATGAAACAACAGGGCCAGCTATTGGCCCTCTTCCAACTTCATCTATTCCAACAATTTTAGAATAACCTTTTTTTCTTAAAGAGTTTTCTATTTCTAGCAATATTTTATGCGTTTTGAGCTTCTTTAGCTTCAGCAGATTCTTTTGCTCTTTTCTTGATTTCCCATTCTTTAATTTCTCTAATTTTAGCAGCTTTACCTTTTCTATCTCTAAGGTAGTAAAGTTTAGCTCTTCTTACTTTACCTCTTTTAACTGTTTCAACTTTAGCTACAGAAGGACATCCAAATGGAAATATTCTTTCCATTCCTACGCCATAAGAAACTTTTCTTACTGTGAAAGTTTTTCCTGTTCCACTTCCTTTTATTCTAATTACTACACCTTCAAAGACCTGTATTCTTTCTTTTCCTCTTTCTTCAATTTTTACATGAACTCTTACTGTATCTCCAACTTTAAAATCATCCCATTCTTTTGTAGATTCTAAATATTTTTCTTCTATTTCTCTAATTAACTGACTGCTCATTTAATTCCTCCTTGATTGTTTGAAACAAGCTAATATTTTACTATTTTTTTATCTCTTCTACAAGAGATAGGTCTAGTTTCTTTAAATCTTCATCTACTTTTTCTATTTTTACTTTAACTCTATCTCCTAATCTAAACTGTTTACTTCCATCTTCTTTTATAAAACGATGATTTTCTGGGTCATAAATATAGTATCCTTCCACTGAAGATATAGGAATTAATCCCTCAATTAAGTATCTTTCTAGTTCAACAAACATTCCAAAAGATACTATTCCTGTAATTATTCCTTCAAATTCTTCTCCTATATGCCCTGATAAGAGTCTTAATTTTAGAATATCTAATGCATCTCTTTCTGCTTCATCTGCAACTCTTTCCATTTTGGAGCATTGTTTTGCAACTTCATCTAATTTTTGAGGAAGCTCTTTTAAGTCTTTTTTTGTAAATTTCTTTTTAATTGATTTTTTTAATAGCCTATGAACAACTAAATCTGCGTATCTTCTTATTGGTGATGTAAAATGAGTATATGTATCTAGAGCTAATCCAAAATGTCCTAAGTTTTCTACTGTGTATTTTGCTTGTTTCATTGTTCTAAGAGCTATAAATCTAATTAACTGTTCTTCTGGTGTTCCTGCTACTTTTTTAAGGATTTTTTGTATAAATTTAGGAGTAATTTCTTCTGGATAATCTACTTTGTATCCCAAACCTGCTACTAAGTCTACAAATTTAATCACTTTATCTATTTCTGGTTCTTCGTGAGACCTGTATATAAATGGATATTCAAGTTTTTCCATATGTTTTGCAACTGTAATGTTTGCAATTATCATAAATTCTTCTATTAGTCTATGAGCAAAATGCCTTTCATACGGAACTACATCATAAGGGTCTCCTGTATCTGTGAATAAAATTTGACTTTCTGGCAGGTCAAAGTCTATACTTCCTCTTTTTTCTCTTTGTTTTAATAAAATTTTTGCAAGGGCTTCCATATGTTTTAAAGGTTTAACGATATCTGGAAATTTTTTCTTTAAATCTTCATCTCCAAGTATAATTCCTAGTGCCTGGTCGTATGTTAGCCTTGCTTTACTTACTATTACACTTTCATAAATGTCATAGTCTATGACTTCTCCTTTTTTATTAATTAACATTTCACAGGTAAAAGCGTATTTCTTCTCGTTTGGTCTTAAACTACATAAATCTGAAGCAAGTCTTTCTGGTAACATATGAAGGGCATATTCTGGAAGGTAATATGTATTTCCCCTTTGGAAAGCTTCTTTGTCTATTGCTGAACCTTCTTTTACATAATAGGAAACATCAGCAATATGAACAAAAAGTCTGTATTTATCACCTTCTTTTTCTATGGCAACTGCATCGTCAAAATCTCTTGCACTATCAGGGTCTATTGTAAAACAAATTTGGTCTGTTAAATCTTTCCTGTTTTTAGTAATCCTAACAGTTTTAGGTAAGCTTTCTGCTTCTTTTATTGCTTCTTCTGAATGTTTTAATGGTAATCCAAACTTCCTTGCAACAATTTCTGCTACAGTTTTTGTGTTTTTAGTTTTACCTAAAACCTCAATAATTTTTCCTTTAGCTCTTACTTTTGGGGCTGGGTATTGGGTTATTTTAACTACTACATAGCTTCCTTTTTGTATAAGTTTAGCTTCTTTTTTGGAAACATAAATTTTATGGGGAATAACAGTATCAGATAGTAAAACATAGTATCCTGTTTTATCTTTTTTTAAGACACCAACTGCTTCTTTTACTGCTCTTTCTAAAACTTTAATTACTTTAGCTTCATCTTTTTTCTTTCTTTTTACAGGTTTTACTAAAACTTTATCTCCATCAAAAAGGTATTTCATTTCAGGTGGAGGAATAAATAAATCCTCCACATCATCTCCAACTATTAAAAATCCATACCCACTAGGATGGGCTTCTACTATTCCTTCTATAAATTCATCTTTTTGCTTCCATTCTACAAGTAAATATTTGCCTTTTTGGTATTTTATAACTTTTTTCTTCTGTAATTTTTTCAGTAACTTTCTTAATTTTTTCTTTTCATCTTTGGGAACTCCTAACTTCCTTAAAAGCGTTTTAAAATAAGCTGGCTTTTTCCTTTCTTTTAGAAACTCAATAATATCATTTTCAGTTATTTGCATTTATCCCCCTTTAGAATTGAACTCCTAACTCTGCGAATGGTCCTGCAAACTTTATATCTGTATTAAGCTTTTTCCCATCTATATCTATATCTTTTAATCTATATCTTTGGTATCTATATCCTCCTCCTATGTAAGCTTTACCTAAAAGTGGTATCTTACCGAATACCAATTTCCCTGTTGCTTTTGCATCTATTATATAGCTTCCTTGATAAGCAATTCCTTTTCCTTCTAAGTCTATTTCTATTGGTACAACAGGTAGTCCTATATTAAAACCTGCAAAAACTAATGGAACAGGAATATTTAAATCTACAGTTTCTTCATTGTTAGTGGTTAAGCTTTTTAAATATATGTATCCATCTAGATACTTAGCTGCCAATCCAAGTTTTGGTTTTATTACAGGTATTGGTAAGTTATAGTACAAGATTAAGTCATATTGTTTTACATTAAATTTAGAATAAACTCTATCGTTTACATTAATGTTAACACCACCAAAAGTTATATTTTTTGTAACGGTTCCTGTTCCATCAAATATAGTTGGTAAATACTCAACTCTTATATTTGGAATTACAGGAAGGCCAAGTTCTACATATCCATTTACATAGTTAGATTTTCCCCAATTTAAGTCTTTATCTAAATCAGCAGAATCACCTCCATAACTAACATATCCAGAAGGATCTAATGATGTATATCCAACACCTAGCTTTAAGTCTATGCCAGGTATAGCAAAAGCACTTGTAGCAACCGCAGATGATAAAATTACAGATAGTGCTAATTTCTTCATTTTAAAACCTCCTTTAGTATATTAATTCCTTCATCTATCTCTTTTTTATTAATAATTAATGGTGGAACAAAACGCAAGGTGTTTTGTCCAGCAGTTCCGATTATAAGGCCTTTATCTAAACATTTTTTTGCTATTTCTTTTGCATTTAAAGGTTCT
>WFXI01000261.1 GCA_015490675.1 Hydrogenothermaceae bacterium | reverse complement strand
GGTGTATTTATTCCTTTTTCTCTTAAAATTTTGCAGACTTGAAATCCATCTATTTTAGGAAGCATAATGTCTAGAAGGATTATATCTGGTTCTGTTAATTTAGCAAGCTCTATACCTTCTTCTCCATCGGAAGCAGTTTCTACTATGTAATTGTTTAGCTCAAAAATTTCTTTTAGCGTATTTTGAAGCTCTTCATTATCTTCAATAATAAGTATTTTCATTATGGAAATAGTTTAACAAAATAAGTTGCCATAGATAAATATACAGTAATACCAATAATGTCATTTAAAGTTAAAGTTAAAGGTGTTGTAGCCAGTGCTACATCTTTCTTTAGAAGTTTTAATAAAAATGGTAAAAATCCTCCTAAAACTGCAGAAACAATAATATTTATAAATAAAGCTATTCCAACCAAAACACCTAAAATATGATTACTTAGCCATATAAAAGATATAAAACCAACTATAAAACTAACAATTAATCCAATAATTAAAGCTATTTTTAATTCTCTAAGCAGTATTCTGAAGAATTCTCTAGTGCTATCTGTAATTTTCCCTGTTAGAAAACCC
Source organism: Hydrogenothermaceae bacterium (assembly GCA_015490675.1). Lineage (GTDB taxonomy): Bacteria > Aquificota > Aquificia > Aquificales > Hydrogenothermaceae > Hydrogenothermus. The sequence continues at coordinate 4,601 of WFXI01000261.1, read as the reverse complement.
TGTGCTGTGATTATCGCTGACTGGGAACTTATATTCCCACTAATAGCAGCAACTAATGGCAGGAAAAATATAATTGGTATAGCCTTTTGGATTGTTACATCAAATAAGCTAATAATAAATGCTGTTAAAAGCTCTCCAAAGACAGTAGTTAAAAGCCAAGGAAGCCTTAATTTAACAATTTTAAAAACCTGATTTGCATAAAAAAGCTCGTCCTCTTTAGAACCAGCAAGTTTAAAAACTTCTTCTGTGGTTTTTTCATCAATAGCGTCAAGTATATCGTCTATATAAATTACACCTATTAGTTTTTCCTCTTCATCAACAACAGGAAGTAAATATAAATCATATCTTTTAAAAAGTTGAATAACCTCTTCTTTAGAGGCATTATTTCTTATATATATAGGTTCCCTAACCATTATGTCTTTAACCTGTGCATTAGGAGGACTAACTAGAAGCTCCTTTAAAGATACAACACCTGTTAAATGGTCTTCATCATCTACAGCATATATATAAATAATTTCTATATCTTCATCTTGAGGGGATGCTTTAACTAGATTTAATGCGTCCTCTACAGTTTTGTTTTCATTAATTTTTAGGTATTCTTCACTAATTAAGTGAACTATAGTATCTTCACCATAAGAAATATATTTTTCTAATTCCTGTCTTTCTTCGTCTTCAAGTTTTTCTAAAACACCTTTTTTTATGCTATCTGGAAGTTTATCTATTAATTTTGCTATTTCTCCTGATGAAAATGTTAATAAAACTCTGATTGCACTTTTTTCTGGAAGTCCTCTTAATATTTCTATTTGGAGGTCTTCATCCAAATCGTAGAGTATGTCTGATGCTTTTTCTAAATTTTGTTTCATTATAATTTCAAAAACTTTAAGTCTTTCTGATTGTGATAAATACCTAAAAATAGCTACAATATCACCTTTATGGGTTTTTTGAAGAAGTCTTTCTAAAGCTGTATAATTTCCCTTATTTATAAGCTTTTTTATAGTTTCTTTTAATACTTTTAGGCTTGGTGTCATATCCTATTAAGTATAGCATTTTTGTGCTAAAAATCATTAAACATTGTAAACAAAAATATGGATAATATATTGTTTTATAAAAACCTTTTTATGAGGTAAAGAATGAAAAAATTCTACATTAGAACTTTCGGCTGTCAGATGAATATAAACGACTCTCAAAAAATGGCAGGAATGCTAAAAGCAATGGGATATGAGCCTACATCCGACTGGCAAGAAGCAGATGTAATTCTTGTAAATACCTGCTCTGTTAGAGAAAAACCTGACCAGAAGGTTTTATCTGCTCTTGGAGAGTTTAAAAAAGTTAAAAATAAAAATCCAGATGCAGTTATTGGTGTTTGTGGATGTTTAGCTCAAAGAGCTGGATATGAAATTCTTCAAAAAGCACCATTTATAGATATGGTTTTTGGAACAACCAATATTCACCATTTACCTAAGCTTCTAGAAGAAGCTCAAGCTGGAAACAAAGCAGTAGAAATAATTGAAGAAATAGATGAAAATGAAACAGAGCTTGATAAATATCCAACAATCAGAGACAACAAATATACTGCTTATGTTACAGTAATAAGAGGATGTGATAAAAACTGTACTTATTGTATAGTGCCAATTACAAGGGGAAGAGAAAGAAGTAGAAGAATTGGAGAAATAATTCAGGAAGTTCAGTATTTAGTTGAAGATGGTGTTAAAGAAATACATCTAATTGGTCAAAATGTTACTGCTTATGGAAAAGATTTAGGAGATGTAAAATTCTGGGAACTTTTATATGCAGTAGCAAATGTTGAAGGAGTAGAAAGAATAAGATTTACAACAGGTCACCCTAGAGATTTAACAGAAGATATAATAAAAGCAATGGCAGATATACCTCAGGTATGTGAAGCACTTCACTTACCAGTTCAGGCAGGTTCAGACAAAATCTTAAAAGCTATGGATAGAGGATATACTCAAAAAGAATATTTAGAAAAAATAGAACTTTTAAAGAAATATATACCAGATATAGCCTTGTCAACAGATATTATTGTAGGTTTCCCTGGGGAAACTTATGAAGACTACTTAGAAACTGTTAAAGTTGTCAAAGAGGTAGAATATGACCAGATTTTTGCATTTAAATACTCTCCAAGACCAGGAACACCTGCAGAAAAATTACCAATGACAGAAGACCCTAAAACATTAAGCAAATGGTTAAATGACCTTATCAATATGCAAAAAGATATAGCCTTTAAGAAAAACTTAGCTTATGAAGGAAAAACTGTAGAAGTATTGGTAGAAGAAGAAAAAGATGGAAAGTTAGTTGGAAGAACAAGAACAAATAAACTTGTTCATTTTGAAGGAGAGCATAATTTATTAGGTGAAATAATAGATGTTGAAATAACAAAAGCAAATAGATTTTCCTTAGAAGGAAAGGTAGCTAAGGCAGTAGCATAAAATAAAGGAGGAGCTTTCATGATACAAATGCAAGTTCAGGGAATAGCGTTAGACCCTGTTACAAATATGCCTGTTGTTGTTTTGAAAGGTATCGAAACAGACGAAGTTTTATCCATCTGGATAGGAACCTTTGAAGCGAATGCAATAGCAATGAAACTGGAAAATGTTGAGATGCCAAGACCTATGACTCACGATTTAATCAAAAATCTTTTAGAAAATTTAAACGCTAAAGTTGAATACATTCATATAAATGACCTTCAATCCAGCACCTACTACGCAGAAATAGTTCTCAATGTAAATGGCCAAAAAGTTCCAATTGATAGTAGACCTTCTGACGCAATTAATGTAGCAATTAGATGTAATGCTCCAATTTTTGTTTCTCCTCATGTGATAGAAAATGCAAAGGCTGATAAAAACTTAGATATAGATGTAGATGACTTAAAAGAATGGCTTGAAAGTATAAAACCTGAAGATTTTAAAAAGGAAGAAATTTAGTATCTAAAAACAATACTTCCCCAGGTTAATCCTCCTCCAAATGCAGTGAGGAGGATATAATCTCCTTTTTGGATTTTTCCTTCTTTTATAGCATCATATAAAGCAATAGGTATTGATGCTGCACTGGTATTTCCGTATTTATGAATATTGCTAAAAACTTTTTCTTCAGGAATATTGAGCCTTTCAGCTAAAGCATTAATGATTCGTATATTTGCTTGGTGAGGAATTACAAGTTTTATATCATCTAAAGTTAATCCTGCCTTTTCTAAGGCTTTTTTAGAAGCAGTCTCCATTGATTTAATAGCAAGCTTAAAAGTTTCTCTACCTCTCATTCTCAGTTTCTCACCAACAGGACAGTTTAACGAACCCCAATGAGAACCATCAGACTTCATTTCTGCAGAAAGGATATCACTGTCGCTATCAGTTAAAGATAAAACAACTGCTCCAGACCCATCTCCAAAAATAACAGCAGTAGATCTATCTGACCAATCTAAAATTTGAGAGAATACTTCTGCCCCTACAACCAGTACATTTTTAAATTGACCTGACTTTAAAAATGAGCTTCCAATTGTTAAACCATAGATAAATCCACTACACGCAGCAGAAATATCAAAAGCCATAGGTTTATTTAAACCTAGTTTGTCAGCTAAAAAACACGCAGTAGAAGGGAAAATCATATCAGGAGTAGAAGTTGCAACGATAACAGCTTCTATATCTTTTTTATTTAATCCTGAATTTTCTATAGCTTCTTCACAGGCTTTTAATGCCAAGTCTGAAGCCTTTTCCCATTCTTCAGCTATATGTCTTTCTTTTATACCTGTTCTTGTCGTTATCCATTCGTCAGAGGTATCCAGTATTTTTTCTAAATCAAAATTTGTTAATGTTCTAGGAGGAACATACTTACCAACTCCAAGGATTTCAATACCCATTAGTCTCTAAGTCCTTCTGGAAGTAATGTATTTATGTTTTCTATGAGTTTTTCATTGAAATGGGTTTCTACAAAATCAGAAGCAACTTTTAACGCATTTTTTATAGCTTTTTCATCTGCTCTTCCATGGGTTATTATACAAGTTCCTTTTGTTCCAAGAAGAGGAGCTCCTCCGTATTCTGCAAAATCTGCCTTTTTCTTAAATCTTTTCAGTGCAGGAAGCATTAAAGATGCTCCAATTTTTGATAATAAGCTTTTTTCTACTTCCTGTTTTATCATTTCTAAAATAATCATTCCAAGGCTTTCACTTGTTTTTAAAACTACATTTCCAACAAACCCATCGCATACAATTACATCAAAATCTCCAGTAAATATATCTCTACCTTCAGCGTTTCCTACAAAATTTAATTTAGACATTTTTAAAAGGGGATATGTATCTTTTACTAAATCGTTTCCTTTCCCTTCTTCTTCGCCAATGCTTAAAATTCCAATTTTAGGATTATTTGAACTTTTTAGAATTTCTTTTACATAAGTATGCCCCATTACTGCAAAATAAAGTAAATGTCTAGGTCTACAGTCAACATTTGCACCAACATCAATAAGAACTGTAGGTTTTCCTTTTTTTGTTGGAAATGCAACAGCTATTCCTGGTCTTTCTATTCCTTCAGCAGACCCAACTATAAATTTAGAAACAGCCATTGCAGCTCCAGTATTACCAGCAGAAACAAAAG
>WFXI01000260.1 GCA_015490675.1 Hydrogenothermaceae bacterium | reverse complement strand
TTTAGCTAGATTTTACATACAAATAAGCCATTACAATAAATAAAATAACAGGAACAGCTATTAAAACATATTTAATACCTGCTTCATACATTGAATATAATTTGTCAATCATAATGATTCCCCCATTTGACTATGGATAAAGTTGTTCTCCTGTTTCTGCATCATATATAAATATAGCATCAACTGGACAGGCTTCGGCAGCTCTGAATATTTCTTCTTCTTTATCTATTGGAAGTTCAATTTCTACTACTTGTTTTTTCTTTTCTTCAACTTCTTTAAATAACTGCTCTTTATCTTTCCCAGGTTCTAAGAATACAGCTTTATGTTTTTTATCTAGCTCAATCATATCTGTTTCTTCAGCACAAGGTCCTATACCTTCACAAATTATTCTATCTATAACTACTTTTAGTTTGCCCATTTTATCCTCCTATTATTAGTTTTGCTAAAATATATTAAAATTAAATCAGGAAAATCCTATGAGATTAATTATACATAAAAATTTTCTTTTTTCATTATTTGCAGGATTACTTTTAGCTATATCCCTACCAAATTTTTATATACCCTTTGCATTTGTTATTGGATATTTTTTGTTTTTTAAAGTTATTAATGAAGAGGAAAAATTAAATAGTTTAATCTTTTATGCTTTAACAGTAGGATTTATTTTTTCTATTATAAATTTCAACTGGATATCTTATGCTCTAAGTAAATATGGGGGTGTCAATGCTTTTTTATCAATTATTTCTCTAATAATATTTTCTTTGCTGTTGAGTATTTATTTTGTAGTTTATGCATTAATACAAAAGATTTTTATAAAGAGATATGGAATAAACAGCTTCTTTCTGGCTCCTTTTTTGATAGTTTTACTAGAAGTTTCTAGAGAATTTTTCCCTTTTGGAGGATTTCCATGGAATTTAAATGGATATATGATTTCTTACATAGGTAGCATCGTAAATTTAGCTTCTATCTTTGGCATTTATGGTTTGAGTTTCCTAGTTGTTTTCATAAGTGTTTTATTTTTTATAGCAAATGAAAAGAAAAGCATATTTTTACTTTCGTTAGGACTTTTAACCTTTTTAGTAATTGTTTTTTTCCCAGAAAAGCAAGTTTTTAGCTTGGATAAAAAAATAAAAGTTGCTATTTTACAGGGAAATATAGATGAAAGTGTAAAGCAAAAACAAAACTCTACTGAATATTGGAAACAGGTTAGTGATATTTATATAGATTTAATAAAAATTTCCTCAAGAGAAAAACCAAATTTAATAATTCTTCCTGAGTCTGCTTTACCTTTTGATTTTTTGAAAGAAAGTATTATGAAAGACTATTTTTTAGAGAATACAAAACATATAAAAATTCCTATGTTAATTGGATTTGATAGTGTAGATTTTGATAGTAATCCTCCTAAAGTTTTTAATGTAGTAGCTTTAATTGATGAAAATAAAAAAATTGTAGAAATTTACCGCAAAGTAAAACTTGTTCCATTTGGAGAATATACTCCTTTTCCTTTTAGATTTTTAAGCAAACTTTTTCCTTATTTAGAAGGATATGATTTTTCTTCAGGAGAAAAGCCTAAAGTAATTAAATACAAAGATTTATCACTAGCTACTTTAATTTGTTTTGAAGTTATTTTTCCAAACTATGTTGCTAATTTTTCTAAAAATGCAAACTTGATCATAAATGTTTCTAACGATGCTTGGTTTGGTAAAACTTCTGCTCCATTTCAGCATTTAGAAATGGCAAAAGTTAGAGCAGTGGAAACAGGTAAATATTTAATCAGGGCAACAAATACAGGTTTTTCTACTGTTATTTCCCCTAATGGAAAATTTGAAAAGCTATCAAAACTTTTTAAAAGACAAATCTTAATATCAGATGTTTTTCTTTCTCAAGAAAAAACATTTTGGGTTTTATATAAAAAGTGGAATTTTGTTATATTTATTTTTTGTTTCGTGATTTTGCTTCTCCTTTTTGAAAAGAAAATCCCCCTTCCTCCCCAAAAATTTAAAAATTCATAACAATTGGTTTATCTGCCTGATTTACAAAATTTAAAAATGTTGCAGCTCCAACAGGTTTTTCTACTCCTTCTATTAAATCTTCTTCTTTAAAACCAAAAAGTTGCATTGCAGTATTACAAGGATAAAGTTTTACATCAAGTGCTTTAGCACTTTCTATTAGATTTTCTAAAGATGGAACTTTATGTTTTTCCATCATTCCTTTCATCATATTTGTCGCAAAATCCATCATTCCAGGCATTACTGTTAATATTTGTGGAACAGGAACGGGCATTGGCATAGCTGGATTTCCTATTGGAGAAACTTTAATCTTCTTAATATTTTCTTTGTGTAAAACATTAATTCCATAAAAGCTAAAAAACATTCCAACTTCCATTCCCATAGAGGCTGCTGTAGTTCCAAGCATAAATGCAGGTAAAACTTTGTCTAAGGTTCCACTTAAAACAATAATTCCAACTCTTGTTTTAGCCATCTAATCACCTCATATAATTAAAATATATTTTTATATATTCCTATTGTAAAACTCTTAAAATATCGTTAAAAATGACATATATCATCAGGGTTCCAAGTAGTGCAAAGCCTAAATAAGATAAATACTCTTTTGCTTTATCAGGTAAAGGTCTCCTTATAATACTTTCTATGAGCAGTATAGCTATCAATCCACCATCTAAAACTGGAATTGGAAGAAGATTTAAATATCCAAGCTGTAAAGAAATAAATGCCATTGCAAAAAGATATGTTGCAATACCAGCCTCTAATGCCTGTCCTGAAAATTGAGCAATAGATATAGGACCTCCTAATGTTTTAAAAGAAACTTCTCCTGTTATTAATCCCTTAATTACTTTTCCTATAGCAACTGTAAGTTCTACCATTTTTTCATATGCTTTTTCTAAAGCTTCAAAGAAAGAATATTTAACAAGTTTTGTTTCAAATTTTGGTGCAATTCCTACAATATATTTTTTCAGTCTTTCATTATATTTTGGTGTAATTCTAACTGAAAATGTTTTATCATCTCTTTTTACAAGTAAAGTAATAGGCTTTGGTTCTTTTATTGAAGAAATAATTTTTACAAAATCAAACCACCCGTTTATAGGTTTTCCATTTATTGCAATTATTTCATCTCCTACTTTTAAACCTGCTTTTTCTGCAGGTGTATCTGGTAAAACTTTTCCTATTATTACAGGTAAAACAGGGGCTACTCCAATACTATCTTTAGTTATATTTTCTGGAACATTTACAGCAAGTTTAACTTTTTCTCCATTTCTTTCTACTACAACTTCTGCAGTTTTCCCTGCTTTTAAACCTATTGCGAGAGTAAATTCCTTCCAGTTTTTAACAGGTTTTCCATCTACCATTATGACCTTATCTTTTGGTTTAAATCCTGCTTTTTCTGCAAAGCTGTCTGGCTGAACATAACCAACAACAACAGGTTTTTCCATATAAGCTGGCTCTTCTATACCTATCATATAGGCAGCAGCAAAAAGTATAAAAGCTAAAACTATATTAAATAGAGGACCTGCAAATGCTATAAGTATTTTTTGCCATCTTGGTTTTGAATGAAAAGAACGAGGGTCATTAAAGGCATTTTCATCAACTTTTCCCTGAACAGGTTCTGTCATACTATCTTCACCATACATTTTTACATATCCACCAAGAGGAATGAGAGCTATTTGATATACAGTTTCTCCTCTTTTCCACTGAATAATAGGTTTTCCAAAACCTATAGAAAAAACTTCAACTTTTACCCCAAACATTTTTGCAAATAAAAAGTGTCCAAATTCGTGTATTGTAATCAAAACACCTAGCATTATTAGAAAAGCTATTAAACTTAGCAAGCTATACCTCCTGCAATTTCTTTTGTTTTTTCAATAATATCTAAAACATCTTCTAAAGTTTTTGGTTTTTCAAATTTAGCTTTATTTAAGGTTTCTTCAATAATTTTATAAATGTCTAAAAATCCTATTTTTCCTTCTAAGAATTTATGAACAGCAATTTCATCTGCAACTGTCAAAATTATTGGGTAAGCTTCTCCTTGTTTTCCAGCTTCTATTGCTACTTTTAAAAGAGGAAACTTTTTTGTGTCTGGTTCAAAAAATTCTAGCTTTCGAAGTTCAAATAAGTTTAGTTTTTTTAGTCCTACATCTTTCCTTTCTGGATAAAATAATGCATAACTTATTGGAAATCTCATATCTGTGTCAGAAAGATGAGCACAAATATTTCCATCTGTAAGCTCTACAAGCCCGTGAATTATGCTTTGAGGATGTATTACTACTTTTAGATTATCATAAGAAATATTAAATAAATAATGAGCTTCTATAACTTCTAGACCTTTGTTTAAAAGTGTAGCACTGTCTATTGTAATTTTTTTTCCCATACTCCATTTTGGGTGATTAAGGGCTTCTTCTACAGTTATGTTTTTAAACTCGCTAAAGTCTTTATTTAAGAAAGGTCCACCTGAAGAAGTTAGGTATATGTTTTCAACATACTCAGATTTTATATTTTCTAAAGTTTGATAAATTGCAGAATGTTCACTATCTAGAGGTATTATTTCTTTGAATTTGTCTCCTAAAATTTCTCCAAGACATACAATTGCTTCTTTATTTGCAGTAGCTAAGGTCTTGTTATTTTTAAGCAGGTAATATGTAAACTCAACCCCATCTATACCAGAAACAGCGTTTATAAAAAGGTCTGCTTCTATATGGATAGTTTCTATAATCCCTTCTTTACCTGATAAAACATTTACACCATCAATTTTTGAAGGATTTTTTAGATAAACATACTTTGGTTTAAACTTTTCTATCTGTTTTAGAAGCTTTTCTGAAACCTTTGAAGCAGATAGTAATAAAACTTCAAAATTTTCAGGAAATTTTTCAACAATATCTAAAACTTGAGACCCTACTGAACCTGTAGAACCTAAAATTGCAAGACTTTTCTTCACTTAGCTACCTACTGCAGAAAAGATGTATCCTAGAAACTCATTTTCACTTCTATGCCCTACAAATTCTACCTTCTCATTAATAACAATTTTGGGAACTGTTGAAACATTATACTTTTGAGCTTCATTTGGAAAATCATAACTGTCTATAACATTAACGAATATATTCCTATTAATTATACTAAACCCTATTGCCTGCTTTATTGTTGGTGGACACCATCCACAGGATTTTGTGACAAATAACTTTATATCTACTTTCTGGTCTATATCTTTTAAAAATTCAGCTTCTCTTTGAGGAATTTTATGCTCATCTGCAGAGATAAAGATAATAGCTTCTATAAATGTTTGAAATTCCCCACCAGAAGGAAGTCCAAAGTATGTAAAATTATCATATCCTTTTTTTCTTATTCTTATCGCTGGCTTTAAACCTAAATCTAAATTGTCTTCAACAACTTTTATCTTATCTGTAGTTTCTGCTACTTCTTTAACAAGATTTTCAACATTATCAGAAAGCTCATCTATATTTAAATCTAAAACTATCTCTACATTATCTTTTAATCTTTCTGCAAAAATATTTTTAAGCTTTTGTTTTATATCTTCAGAAATCATCTCAAACCATACCTAATTTAATAATTTTTAATTTTAATCTAAATTGTAACAATTTTCTATGTAAAATAGATATACTATGGAAATTTTAAGTAAATTAAAAGTAGCATTAGAAATTTTAGAAAGTTCAAAAATAGAAAAAAAAGAATGGAGCTTTGGTGGTGGAACAGCTTTAATGTTGGAATTTAATCACCGAACTAGTAAAGATATAGATATATTCTTTCATAACCCTCAACTTTTAACATATTTATCTCCAAGAATAAATGATTTTGTAGAAGAAATATGTACGGATTATAAAGAACAATCAAATTTTTTAAAAATTTATATGGATAATTACGAGATAGACTTTATAGTTGCTCCTAATTTGACAGGTCTAGAACCAAGATGGAAAAATTTTTATGATGTTGGATTTTTTATAGACAATCCAATGGAAATTATAGCTAAAAAGTTATTTTACAGACCAGAAGATATAAAAGTAAGAGATATTGTAGATACTGTTATTGTTTATCAAAATTATCCAGAAATAAGTAAGGTTTTTAAAAAAGCAAAAATTAAGTTAGATATGGACTTAATTAATATTAGTTTAAGTAGACTTGAAAAAATTGATATTGAAAATATTTTGAAAGAGATTTCTTTAGAAGATAAAAGATTAGATAAGGAGGGTTTTTACAGATATATTGATATATTTAAAGAATTTTTGAGAGGAATACAATATTGAGTTTAACACCAATAGAAATAACAGTTAACAGAAGTTACAAAAATATTATCACAGAAAAAGAATTGGCAAACCATATAATAAATATGAAAAGGCCTGAAAGTGAAAGAATTTTTGTTTTATTTACAGAAGTTCCAGTAGGATTGCTTTTAAAATTTGCCTTAAATAACAACATAGAAATAAAAAAATTAAAAGAATACTATGAAACATACATAAAGCCTTTAGGATTTAAAAACGAATATCTAGATAACTATTAATTCTTATAAATTCTTTCTAAGTTTTGGGTCCAAAGCATCTCTCAATGCATCTCCAAGTAAATTAAAAGCCAAAATCGTTATAAATATTGCAACTCCTGGTGATAAAATCCAGGGATATGAAGAAATCGCTGTAATACTTCTAGCCGAAGAAAGCATATTCCCCCAACTTGCATAAGGCTCTTGAATACCAAGTCCAAGCAAAGATAAGGCACTTTCTCCTAAAATATATCCAGGAATAGCTAATGTTGCAGAGATAAGTAAATATGCATAAGTGTTTGGAATTATATGTTTTGTAATAATTCTAAATGAAGAAGCACCATAGCTTTTTGCTGCCAAAACAAATTCTTGCTCTCTTATAGACAAAACCATTCCTCTTATAACTCTTGCAAGACCAGCCCAGCCTACAAAAGAAAGTATAACAACTATTAGTATATAAACTTCCACCGATGATAAATCTATAGGGAAAATTGCCCTTAGAGCTAGCATTAAATAAAACCCTGGGAAAGACATAACAATTTCTGAAAGTCTCATTAAAATGTTATCTACTTTTCCCCCATAATAACCAGAAATCCCCCCTACCATTGCACCTATTGTAAAAGAAAGTAAAACTCCAATAATTCCTATAGAGAGGGATATTCTTGCTCCATATAAAAGTCTAGAAAATATATCTCTGCCTAGATTATCTGCTCCAAGCAAGAATATTTTTCCTTCTTTAACACCAAATAGATGTTTACTTGTTGGAATAATTCCAAACAAGTAGTGTTTTTCTCCATCTATAAAGAAATAAATATAATTTTTCTTCTCATAGTTTATCTCATACTTTTTAAAAACTGGGTCAACAAGTTTATATTCATAAACAAATGGTCTTAAAGAAAAATGCCCATTTTTATCTATAAAATGTATTTGTGTCGGTGGATGATAAGGTGTATCTCTATGTTGTAAATCGTAAGG
>WFXI01000259.1 GCA_015490675.1 Hydrogenothermaceae bacterium | reverse complement strand
TATAAAATATTAAACAAAGCCTGTCTAACCTTAGAAGAAGTAGGTCGCAAATCTCTCATAAAATCTCCTAGCTTAGCCGAAATATCTTATATAATTTTAAAGTATAAAGCCAATTAAATATGGACAAAAAGCAAGAAAAAATAGAGTTAAGAAAACTAGAGCTAGAAAAAGCAAAAGTTATAGAAGGTCAAATTAGAACCTTAATACTGGTAATATTAGGATTAGGTGGTGGTATTGGAACTTTGATTGTAAGTTTTGATAAGTATTCTAATTCTGAGTTAATATTATCACTTATTGTTTTAGGCATTTTTGTAATAGCATTTGTAGGCTGGTTAGCTATAAACTTGTGGTTTGATTTAGAAGATATTAAAAAGAGGTGGTAACTATGGATACAATTCTTCTAATACTTACTTGGATACTAGGAATAATATTAATGTTAACTTTTGGCTTAATGGCTTGGTCAACGCATAAAACAAGAAAATATCTTAAAGAAAAATACAAAAACTTAGAGGAAGTAAAATGAGATTAATCTTGGCTTTAATATTTCTTATAAACATATCTTTTGCAAAAGAATTTGTTTTAGACAATGTAATCTACAAAAAGTTAAACAAATTTGAAAAACAAAGATTTAAAGCGATAATGCTTGATGATGAAATACCTGCTCCCAAATTTCAAGATAAGATAATAGACATTGCTATAGGATTTTTAGGAATAAAGTATAGGTTTGGTGGAGAAACTGCAAACGGTTTAGATTGTTCCTCATTTGTTCAAAAAGTTTATAAAATAGCAGGTGCAGAACTTCCAAGAACTGCAAGATATCAGGCACTTTTTGGAATAACTGTTGATAAATCTGAATTACAACCGGGAGATTTATTATTTTTCCAGACTTATGCTAAATTCCCTTCCCATGTAGGCATATACATAGGTGAAGGTAAAATGATACACGCTTCTTCCAAAGGAAAAAGGATAATAATTTCTGATATAAACAAACCTTACTATAAATCTAGATTTTTATTTGCAAAAAGGATATTTTTATATGACCCAATAATTGCAAAAAACACAATGAAGGTGGACTATGGAAAAAACTAGAAGCACTACAATACTGGCAGTAAAAAGAGATGGTAAAACTGTAATCGCAGGAGATGGTCAGGTCACCCTTGGTCATTCTGTAATGAAATCAAATGCAAGAAAAATTAGAAAATTAAACGATGGTAAAGTAGCTGTTGGATTTGCAGGAAGTGCTGCAGATGGGCTTGCTTTAATGGAAAGACTAGAAGAAAAATTAAATAAACATAGAGGTAACTTAAAAAGGGCAGCAGTAGAACTAGCTAAAGACTGGAGAACAGATAAATACTTAAGAAGATTAGAAGCTGTTTTAATAGCTGTTGATAAAGATAATATGCTACTTTTAACTGGAAATGGAGATGTAATAGAACCAGAAGAACCAATTTTAGCTACTGGTTCAGGTGGAGATTTTGCAAGAAGTGCTGCTTTAGCTTTATATAGAAATACAGATTTACCAGCAAGAAAAATAGTGGAAGAAGCAATGAAAATAGCAGGAGAAATATGTATATACACCAATCAAAACATTGTTATAGAAGAAGTTGAGTGAAAAAATTTTTGTTAGAGTTGCTCTTCCTCTTCCTTTTTATGAAGAATTTTTATATTCAGTTCCCAAAAATTTAGAGGATAAAGCTCAAATAGGTAAAAGAGTTTTAGCTCCCTTTAGGAAATCTGGATATTCAGGAATAATAACAGAAATTTTTTCTTCAAATGAAGAATTTTTGGAATATTTTGTAAAAGATATAGAGGATATTCCAGATAACTTTCAAATTTTTACCCAAAAAGAGATAAACATAGCTAAAAAACTATCAGACTATTACATAGCTCCCCTTGGATTAACACTAAATTCTTTTATCCCAGCAGGTTTAAAATGGAAAAAAGAAGTTGGGAAATGGAAAAAATTTGAGTATGAAGTAAAGATTTATGAGGTAATAAATGAAAATATAAAGGGACTAACAAAAAAACAAAAAGAACTTTTACAGTTTATAAAAAATTTACAATTTCCTACAGAAGAGGAAATTTTAGAAGCAGGTTTTTCAAAAAATACTTTAAATTCTTTAGTGAAAAAAGGCATTTTAAAAGAAAAACCTTTGGAATTTGAGTATAAAGCTAAAAAAGATAATATAAATTCTATTCAAATCTTAGATAAAGAAAATTTAAATTTACAAAACAAACTTTACCTTTTTTCAGGGAAAAGTGCCAAAGATAGGTTGTTAGAATACATAAAAATTTTTAACCAGTTTTTAAAGCACAACAAAAGCATCATGATAGTTTTTCCAAATATTAAATCTATAAATTTCTTTTACGAGCAAATTTCAAAGTATTTTCCAAATGTATATCCATACTTTGAAGGAATTTCTCAAAAAAAGTTAATAGAAACAATTCAAAAACTCCAAAAGGAGATAGGGATTTTAATAACAACATTCTCAGGAATGTTAATTCCAGTTAAAAATTTAGGGCTAATAGTAGTTGAAGAAGAATATGCAAATAGCTACAAAACCCTAAAAACTCCTAAAATGGATGTAAGGCGTATAGCATATGAGATACACAAAGAAAAAAATATTCCTGTTATATATTCAGGATTTATACCCTCATTAGAAAGCTACTTTTTATACCAGAAAAAACAAATGCTTCCTATAAATGAAAACTTCTTAAAAATTACTCAAAAAGCAAAAATAAAAATTTACCCTTATGACAAAGAAAAGATATTTTCATCTTTACTAAAAAACATAATTACAGAAAATACCTTAATCCTTGCAAATAAAAAAGCTTATGCTTCATTTTTATACTGTCCTAGATGTGATGAAGAAATTGTTTGTGAAAATTGTGATATTCCACTAAAAATCTATAAAAAGCAAAACTTATTTTTAAAATGTGAAATATGTAAAGAAAAATTTGAGTATACAAAGCTATGCCCAAAATGTGAAACTCCGCTACATGAAGTTGGAACTGGAATTGAAAAAATTGAAGAAATTTTAAAATCTCAATTTGGAGAAGATTATGTCTCAAGGCTTGAAGAAAAAGCACAAACTAAGGTAAAAATAACAACTACAATAACCAATTTAGAGTTCTTACCGCAAGAATTTACAACTATTATAAACATTTTTCCAGATTTTTCCCTTTTTACTCCTGATTACAAAGGTAGAGAAAACTTTTTTAAAAATATTGTTATTCCTTATTCAAAAGCCATAAAAAATTATTATCTGATTACAAACCAGATTGATGACTTAGCTTTAAAAGCATTTTTATCAAATAAAATAGAAAGTTTTTATATACAAGAGTTAAAAAACAGAAAAATCTCCAAATTACCTCCTTATACAAAATTAATACTTTTAACCTTTGAGAAGAAAAATCTAAACTTAGAATTTTTACAAAACCTATTTGAAATATGGATAAATGCGAACAATATTAAAAATTTTGATTATAAAGGTGTTCTAAAAGGATACATTCAAAAGAAAAAAAATAAAAACATAGCTCAAGTTTTACTCATAGATTTTAAAGAAAAAGAATTATTAAAAAATTTATATGAAAAAGCCCAAAAAATGGGCATAAAAATGAGTATAGATATTAATCCTGTTTCTATCTATTAGTGTGTTTTACGATTTCTTCATAAAGCATAAAGAGTTTATCTACAATTTCTTTAGAAGAATCATACATCTCTACAGCTTTTCTAAATGCTTCTTCTGGTTTTCCTTCTTTTTGAAGTTTTATTGCAGTTATCCCGAGAGTATGAAGTCTTGCATGGGCACTTTCTATAGAATTAAATATATCAACAGCCCTTGCTCCATACTTATCAATTACCCTTCTACCTTCCGAGTAATACCATTTTCCTAAATTACATTGAGTATGGTCTGTTGGAACCCAGTCAGATTTTCCTTCTAAAGACTTTGCAACATTATCCATCCATATTGCATGGTCTATAACCCTTTTAAGAATTTCAACATCTAACGTATTTAGTCCTTCTACTAATGTTTGCCATATAGATATATATTCGTGTAGATTTTCCCTTGCTTTTTCGTCAACTGAGTCTCCTAGTTCGATAATCTCCTTAAACGCATCTTTTAGCTCTTTTATATGCTGAATAATTTCAGTAACAAATCCATGTATTTTTGTAGCATCATCGTTTAAATCTGTAAGCATTTTTGTAATCTTGTCACTACCTTGTTTAATTTCTGTAAATATAGAAGATAAATCTCTCGCATTTTCTATTACTTTATGTGTAATTTGTTTTGCTTCTAAAACTTCTTTTATAGTTTTATCTGTATCTTCAATAACTTTATCTATTACTTCTCTGATAGAAGAAATACTTTGAGATGTTTTTTCTGCAAGGCTTCTAACCTCATCAGCAACAACAGCAAAACCCTTTCCATATTCTCCAGCCCTTGCTGCCTCAATAGCAGCGTTTAATGCAAGCAGGTTAGTTTGGCTAGCAATATCTAAAATAACTTTTAAAATGTTTTCAATTCCATCAATTCTGTCCTTTAAAACTTCTGTAGAGTCTGCAAGTTTGTTCATTACTTCTTCAGCAAAATTAATATTTTCAATAGTTTCTTCCACTGAAACATTACCTTTATCTACCATATCATGCAAAACATTTTGGAAGTTATAAATTTCGCTGATACTATCCTTTAATTTGTTGATAGCTTCTAAGATATGGTCTGTTTCTTCGCTAATTTTAACAATATTTTTTTCATAAAGCGTTATCCTATTTTTAATCTTAAAACCTTCTCCAGAAATTAAGGAGCTATGGTAAATACTTTTTGCTATTTTTGGTAATAAACTTTTTATTCTGTTTAGGTAAAAGTCTTCCTCTTTTATATAAACCTCCTCCTTCTTTTCCTCCTGCTTTCCAAAAAAACTTAACATTTTAAATCCCTCCGTAATATAAGGATTTTATAAAAAAATACCTTCTAATAGATTTTCGACCGATACTTATCTTAATTTTAGCTTATATTTAAAAATAAGCAACTTATACGACATTTTATATAGAAAGCTTAAAAAATTTTAGTTAATCTTTATAAAATTTATGAGACTAATCATAGGAAGCAACAAAATTAGAAATAGATTCTTAATACAAATAAAATCAAGGAGGAATAAAATGACAATACAAAAAGAAAAAATAAAAAAAGAACCTGACATAAGATTTGAAAATGCTAAATTCAAATGTAAATGTGGATATGAAGGAGAAGAAACAATACTTGTTGGAAACTCTGTAGGTGTATTAGATACTAACTGTCCAAAATGTGGAAGAAGAGTATTAGAATTTAGAATAATAGATGAACAAAAGTAAAACTAATCATTGCATTAAGAGAGATTTTATGTTTAATTTTTTGTATGAAAAAAGTGATTCTTTTACTTTTAGCTTTATTTTATTTGAGTTATTCTCAACAAATAAAAGAGGAAGACTTATCTTTAGAAGAAGTCTCTCTCTTAACAAACATAGTAGTATCTAGTTCCCCAGAAATTTTACATTTAGAAAGCACATATAAGACTAAACTATCTTTAAAACTTACCCCTGCAGAAATTGCTGAAGTTAAAAGAAAAATTCAGCTATATAACAGATATTCCAAGAAAAAAATAAAACAGTACCTTGAAAATGGAAAACTTTATATTCCACTTATAAAACAAATTTTTGACCAGTATAACATTCCAGATGATTTAATATTCTTACCTATCATAGAAAGCCATTTTTATATAAAAGCCAAATCTCCTGCTGGAGCTGGAGG
Source organism: Hydrogenothermaceae bacterium (assembly GCA_015490675.1). Taxonomy (GTDB): domain Bacteria; phylum Aquificota; class Aquificia; order Aquificales; family Hydrogenothermaceae; genus Hydrogenothermus. Next base: position 8,866 of record WFXI01000259.1, on the reverse strand, counting down.
ACTCTGGCAATTTATGCCTCAAACAGGTAGAATGTATGGACTTGAGATAAACAAATGGATAGATGAGAGATTTGATGTAGAAAAATCTACGATTGCTGCAGCTTTATACCTTAAGGATTTATACATGATTTTTGATGACTGGTTTTTAGCTCTTGCAAGTTATAATATTGGTGAAGGAAATATTATTAGAAGAATAAATAAATATGGCGGAACTAATTTCTGGGATATAAATAGTTACCTGCCAAGGGAGACAAGGAACTATGTTCCAAACTTTATTGCAACTGTTTCTGTTGTAAAAAATATTTTAAAAGAAGAAGATTTTGATTATTCAACTATAAATTTTGATATAGTAAAGGTTAGTAAACCTGTTTCTTTGGAATTAGTTTCATTACTTCTAAAAATTCCTTATGATGAACTTGTTAGACTAAACCCTCATCTTCTAAAAGAAAAAACACCACCCAAAGAGGGTATTTACAATGTGTATGTTCCGAAAGGATATGGGAATACTTTATCTTTAATTTTGGAAGAAATGCAGACAGAAAAATACAAAGCTATTGGTGAATACAAAGTTAAGAAAGGTGATACTTTAATAAAAATTGCTAAAAAGTTTAATACTTCTGTTTCATATTTGAAAAAGATAAACAATTTAGACAAAGGATGGATAATAGCTGACACTTACATAAAAGTTCCAACATATATAGAAGCTTATCCTTTATATGCAGATGATGTAATAGATTTAACAGAAGATATCCAGTATACGGAAAAAGGTATTATTTATAAAGTAAAAAAGGGAGATACTCTTGCAAAGATTGCAAGAAAATTTAGAGTTTCTATAAGAAATTTGAAAAGATGGAATAAAATAAAAACTTATATACTGCCAAATCAAAAACTTGTTATTTATAAAAGAGTCTTTAACAAAAACTTATCTAGAAAGTTTGTAAAGAGAAACATTTCTTATCTGAAGAAAAAAGTTAAAAAAAGAAAGCCTAAGTATAGATATATCTTTTACAAAGTAAAAAAAGGTGACTCATTAATAAAAATTGCTAAGAAATTTGGTGTAAGTGTGAAACAAATTAAAAAGTGGAATAAATTATCTTCAAATATAATCCATATAGGTGATAAAATAACAATAATAAAAAGGGTGGTAAACTAGGGGTAAATGAAACAGAAACTAAAAGAATTGGTAGTCCCTCATCAAGTTCATAGGAAATTAGGGGATACCTTAGAGTTTTTTGAAGATATTATAATTCTAGCTTTAACATTAGTTCTTTTCTATGTAAGTATTATTGCTATTTGGGATATTGTTGCTCTTTTAATGTATGGTGAAGCCAAATTTATGGATGTAATTCCTAAATTTTTATATTTGTTTATTCTTGTAGAGCTTTTCAGATTAATGATTGTGTATCTTGAAGAAAAAAGGGTAGATACTTCTCTTATTGTAAAAACAACACTTATAGCTATTTTAAGAGAAATAATTATTAAAGCCCCTCATTTTAAGCTTCCTGATTACATTGGAGTATCTGTGTTAGTTATTGTTTTAGGGAGTCTTTATTACATTCCTAAATATGTTTTAAAAAATAAAAAACTAGATTTTAGACTTTATAAACCAAGTAGAAAAAAACAAATAAGTGCTATCAGGAAGAAAAAGCTTGATAGAAAAAGCATTCAAGGTTGCAAAGTCCAGTAAAGAAAAATCTGTATTTGTTTTTGATACTCACAAAAATGCAAAAATATTTGAGAAAGATTTAAAAGCTTTTTTAAAGTACTTTAAAAAGGATATTCCTGTTTATTTTATTCCTGAAGATAAAGAAATTCACGATAGCTTTGCTCAATTTAAACGAAATTATGCAATTTTTAAATATTTAACTGAAAACAAAGGTTTTTTTATTCTTCCTAAAGAAGCTTTCAATATAGAAGTTTCTCAAAATAGGGATTTTATAAAAATTCAAACAGGAATAGAAATAAATCTAACTGAGCTAGAGAAAAAACTCCTTTCTTTTGGTTATATAAAAGAAGAAAACCCTGAAAATGCAGGGGAATTTTCTTTTAAAGGAGGAGTTTTAACTATAAATATCCCTGAAGAAGGTATTTTCCAAATAGACTTTTTTGGAGATGAAGTAGAAAATATTTTTGCAGTTTCAAAACTTTTAACTAAAAAGAAAGTTGATAATATTACTTTGTTTCCCTTGTATGATTTTCCTATAGAGTATGACGAATTTTTTGACATTAAATTTAAAGAAACAGAAAAAATAAAATTAGACGAAATATTTACAGAAAAAGAGTTTATTACTCAAACAAAAACAAAACCTCAAAAAGTTTTATCTTCTGATTTTAAAACAGTAAAACTGGATATTTCACAAACTTTTATAGATTTTGAAACGAAAACAATTTTTATTCCTCACCATCAAACAAAATTTGAACCAGAAATTACTCCTTTAAAAGAGGGAGATTATATTATCCATGAAGACTACGGAATAGGAATTTTTAGAGGAATAGAAACAAAGGTTATCAATGGCAGAGAATATGATTTTATGGTTTTAGAATATGCTAATGGGGAAAAAATTAATGTTTCTTATCTTCACTTTGATAAAATCCATAAATATGAGTTTAAAACCATACCTAAATTAGACCAGATTGGTGGAACCTCTTGGAGAAACATAAAAAGAAAAGTTACAAAATCACTAGAAAAAGTGGCCTCACAGTTAATAAAGCTTTATACTCAAAGAGAGCAGATAATAAGAAAGCCTTACAAATTAGATGAAACTTTACTAAAACAGTTTGAAGAAAGTTTTGAATTTGTTGAAACTCCAGACCAGAAAAAAGCTATTGAGGATATAAAAAAAGACCTAACTTCACAAAAACCAGCAGACAGAATTATATGTGGAGATGTTGGATTTGGAAAAACAGAAGTTGCAATAAGAGCATCTTTTATAGCTTCTATTAATAATAAACAGACTTTAGTTTTAACTCCTACAACTGTTTTATCTTATCAACACTACAAAAAGTTTAAAGAAAGACTGGAACCTTTTGGAATAATGGTGGAAAATTTATCAAGACTAAAAACAAAAAAACAAACTCAGGAAATTATTCAAAAGTTAGAAGAAGGAAAAATAGATGTTTTAGTAGGAACTCACAAAGCACTATCTATTTTAGAAAACTTTAAAGATTTAGGACTTTTAATAATAGATGAAGAACATAGATTTGGAGTAAAGGCAAAAGAAAAAATAAGAATGCTAAGGACTACAGTAGATACTATTTATATGACAGCAACACCAATACCAAGAACTTTAAGTTTAGCTTTGCACGGATTAAAAGAAATGTCTGTAATAAATACACCTCCAGAAGGAAGAATAGAAACTAAAACTTTTGTCTCTAGATACTCAAAAGAGGTAGTAAAAAAAGCTATCCAAAAAGAGTTAAATAGAAACGGTCAGGTTTTTTATGTTCATAACAGAATAGAAACAATAGAAGAAAAAGCAAAAGAGATAAAAGAACTCTTTCCTGATACTAATGTAGATTTTATTCACGGACGAATGAAACCAAAAGAAATAGAAAAGAAAATATTAAAGTTTATAAATAAGCAGACAGATATTTTAGTTAGCACTTCTATAATAGAAACAGGAATAGATGTTCCAACTGCAAACACACTTATTATAGAAAGGGCAGACCTTTTTGGACTGGCACAGCTTTACCACTTAAGAGGTAGAGTAGGAAGGTCTAATATACAGGCTTATTGCTATTTACTTCTTCCAGAAGATACAAATATTACAGAAGATGCACAAAAAAGAATTTCTACAATATTAAAACTTACTCGCCCTGGTTCTGGTTTAAAAGTAGCTATGGAAGATATGAAAATAAGGGGAGCAGGAAATATTTTAGGAGTAGAACAAAGTGGATATATAAAATCTGTTGGTTTTGATATGTATGTCAAACTTCTTAAGAAAACTTTAAATTCTATTAAAGGAGAAAATGAAGTAGAAACAGTTATAGAAACAGACTTTGAAAGCTACATTCCAGAAAGTTTGATTTCTTCTCCAGAAGAAAGAATGAATGTATATATGGCAGTATCAAAAGCTATAGATAGTAAAGATATCCAGTATTTAGAAGACCATTTAGAAGAATTTTATTCAGGATTACCTGCTACCTTTAAAACTTATTTAACAATAGAAAAAATTAGAAAAATCGCATCTAAACTTGGAATATCTAAAATAAGGTTATTTTCTCCTGTTTCTGAAGTTTATTTTGGAAACTTGAAAGAAGAAAAGATAGTAAAACTTTGCAAAAACCTAAGAACAAAAAAAATATATCCAGATAAAGTTGAATTTTTTCTAAAACCAAAAGAACTAAATAAGTTATATGAACTTTTTAATAATTTAAAACCATAAAATCTATATTCATTCTTTATAAATCAAAGCCAAGCTAATTCCCCATATTAAGTGTAAAACATAAAGTGAAATATGAAAGCCTATTCCCATTTGTATTAAATCTTTTAGCCAAATAGAACCTAGATTTCCAAAAATGAAAGCAACTAATAAAACCAGAATGTGCCAAATAGTTGCAAAAACGAAACCTTTTATAAACCTGTTTTCAGGTAAGTTTTTCCAGACCAATGGATATACTAAAAAAAATCCGAAAATTATTGCATTTAGCTGATGTCCTATAAATATTGCTATATCTTCATATCCTTTAAAAAGATTTTGAGAAGTTATCCAGTTTTTATAAATATCATAAGTTCCAAACAAACCTAAAAAACCACCTAATGCTAAGTCTGCTATAAACATTAAATAGCCGGCAATAAAACCGGCAATGGTTAAATTTGTTAGATTAATATTTTCTAAAATTGATTTATTCAAAGATATATTTCTCCTGATTTAATAGTTTAGAAAGTTCCTGTTTAAATTCATCACAGATGTTTACATTGTAATTACTGTGAGCCATTATTTCACACCAGAAATTTCCCTTATCATATATCTCCAAAATAACCTCCTTATCTCCTTTATATTTCAAGCATAATTCTCTTATTTTTTCTGCAAGACCATTTTCTACATCAGATTTTGTTAGTCTAAATCTTACTGCTTTTACTTCTTCATTTATATATTCAATAGGAATTATATTTATTGCATTCATAGATACACTTTCTTGTTCTTCGTTTATATCAACAGTTCCTTCTATAATAACAATTCTATCTTCTTCTAATATTGAAGGGTCTTCCATTTTTTCTGGGAAAGCCCTAACATCAATAATTCCTGTTTCATCTTGAAGTTGGAAAACTGCCATTGTAGCTCCATTTCTAGTTTTCTTTCTTTTTATATTGGATATAACCCCTGCAACTTTTGCTCTATCTCCTGTTGATAGTTCTATCAAAGACGATATAGTTTGAACCCTGTTTGCAAGTTCCTTTTTATATGCTTGTAATGGATGACCTGATATGTAAAATCCTAATACTTCTTTTTCAAATGCTAACTTTTGTTTTTCTGTAAGTTTTTCTGCTGTTTCATATGAAACTGTTTGTACTGCTGTTGGCTGACTTTGGGCAAGCAGTCCAAATAGTGAGTTTTGCCCTTTTTCTTTACTTTCTCTTAACTTTTGTCCTGAAGATAAAGCTTTATCTATACTTGCAAGCATTACACCTCTATCTACCTCTGTAAAGTCAAAAGCCCCTGCTTTTATAAGAGCTTCCAATATTCTTTTGTTTAGATTTTTACTATCTAATCTTTCTGATATGTCAAATATGTCCTGATATTCTCCATTTTTTTCTCTTTCTTCAACTATTGCTTTTGCTGAAGATTCACCAACATTTTTTATTCTTGCAAGCCCAAATCTGATTTTTCCTTTATCTTCTATATAAAATTCTGCTTTTGATTTGTTTACATCTGGTGGAAGTAGTTTTATCCCAAAGTCTTCCATATCAAGTAGTAGATTTAAAAATTTATCGTCATTTCCTTCAGTTGTTAGTTTAACTGCAAAGAATTCTTCAGGGTAGTAAGTTTTTATGTATGCTGTCCAGTATGTAAGATATGCATATGCTGTTGAGTGGGACTTGTTAAATGAGTAAGATGCAAATTTTTCTATGTCTTCCCATAGCTTTGTGATTTTCTCTTTATCAAACCCTTTTTCCACAGCTCCATTTATAAATCTATCTTTCATTTTTGCCATAACATCGGCTTTTTTCTTACCTATAGCTTTACGGAGTGTGTCTGCTTCTGCCATTGTAAATCCAGAGAGGATATTTGCCATAAACATTATCTGCTCTTGGTAAACTATAAGTCCGTAAGTTTCTTTTAAAACATCTTTAACCTCTTCAAATGGATACTCTATAGGCTTTCTTCCGTGCTTTCTATCTATATATTCATCTACCATTCCAGACATTAAAGGTCCTGGTCTAAATAAAGCTAAAATAGCTATTATTTCATCAAATTTGTCTGGTTTTAACCTTGTTAGGAGGTTTTGCATTCCTTTTGATTCAAGCTGGAAAACTCCTGTTGTTTTACCTGATTGTAATAATTTGTAAACATTTGGGTCATCAAATCCAAGCTCTAAAAAGTTTAAGTCTACTCCGTGTCTTTCTTTAACAAGTTTTCTCATATAATCTAATTCTGTAAGGGTTTTTAGCCCTAAAAAGTCCATTTTTACAAGACCTAGCATTTCAAGGGTTGCCATATCAAACTGGGTTGCCTTTGTGCCATCTTTATCCACATATACAGGAACATACTCATCTAAAGGGCCTGGAGCTATAACAACTCCTGCTGCGTGAATACCTGTATGACGGGCAGAGCCTTCAAGTTTTTTTGCCAGGTCTATCAGTTTTTTTACCCTTTCATCTGTTTCATATAATTTTCTAAATTCAGGGTTTGCCTCTAGATTTTCTTCTATAGTTAATGTTGAACCTTGAACTGGCCCTGGAAGTATCATTTTTGCAATTTTATCTGCTTCAGTATAAGAAAAACCTAAAGTTCTTGCTACATCTCTAATTACCATTTTAGATTTCATAAAGTTATATGTAATAATTTGTGCTACTGCGTTTTCACCGTATTTATTTTTTACATACTCTATAATTTTTGGTCTATTTTCCTGACAGAAATCTACATCAATATCAGGCATAGAAATTCTATCTGGATTTAAAAATCTTTCGAAAATAAGACCGTGTTGTAACGGGTCAACATCAGTAATTCCAAGGGTATAAGCAACTAAAGACCCTGCTGCACTCCCTCTTCCAGGACCCACAGGAATTCCATTTTGTTTTGCAAAATTTATAAAATCTTGAACTATTAAAAAGTATTCTGGGAATCCCATTTGCTTGATAACATTAATTTCGTATTCTAATCTTTCTTTATACTCTCTGTGTTTTTCAGGGGAAAGGTCTTTCATTTTTTCAAGCCTTTTTTCTAGACCTTCCCACGCTAATTTTTCAAAATATTCAACTTTTTCTTCGTATGTTGCTTCTCTATCAAGTCCTGGGATTTGATACTTAGGGAATAAGTATCCTCTAGTTTCTGCAGTATCTATTTCTACATTACACTTTTCTGCTATTTCCATTGTATTTATAAGGGCTTCTTCATAGCCTTTAAACTTTTCATACATTTCTTCTGGTCTTGTGAAGTGAAGACCTCTAACTTTAAAGGCTTTTCCTTTTTCTTTTAATTCTTTTAAAGTCATTTTCATTTGTAGAGCCTTTATGACATCATGAGCCTCTGCATCTTCTTCATTTAGATAGTGAGAGTCATTTGTTGCTACAACCTTTACTCCAAGTTTTTTGGCAAGCTCAAATATACCTTTATTTGCAATATCTTGTTCTTCCAGTCCGTTTAACTGTATTTCAAAATATAAATCATCTCCAAATATGTCTTTTAATCTTTTTCCATATTCATATGCTTCATCAAATTTTCCTTTAGAAAGAAGATGCGGGATAAATCCTTTTAAACAGGCTGTTTGGCAAATAAGTCCTTCGTGGTATTTTTCTAACAGTTCCCAGTCTATTCTTGGTTTGTAGTAAAAACCTTCTGTGTATGCTAAAGATGATAGTTTCATTAGATTTTTAAATCCTGTTTTATCTTTTGCATGAAGGATTAAATGGTAATTTTTATCTGCCAGTATACTGTCTGAACCTTCTCCCTTTTTTTCAAATCTATTATTTGTAAAATATGCTTCCATTCCAATAATAGGTTTCACACCTACCTTTTTCATTTCTTGATAAAACTCAATAGCTCCAAATATGTTTCCGTGGTCTGTTAGAGCTACTGCTTTATATCCATACTCCTTTGCTTTTTGTGCAAGCTCTGGGATTTTTATCATTCCATCAAGCATTGAGTAGTGGCTATGTAAATGAAGGTGTGTAAAATCTTTAGACATTGTTTAACCTCATATTTAAATTGGAGTTTTTATTTTTATTTTACATAAAAAACTTAAAAGTTTAATGTCTCATTTCATATTTCGGTCATATATAGAAAATACAAAAATTTGACTTTTTATAAAACTATATTTAGAATATATACTCATTTAAAGATAAAAGAGTATATAAAATAAAATAAATATTAATTGGGGGGTAGGCTCATGATGAACACACAACAAGTTTTTAGCAAATGTATTGGGGACTTTTTTATTGAAACTCTCTTGAACTGTCCTGATACCTGCATTACTGAAAATGAAAATGAACTAACTATTGCATTACCTGAAGATGAGTTGACTCAAGAGTTGGCAGAAAGAATCAGGGCACATGTTTATGATTTATTAGAGTCTCCAGAATTTATTCAAAAACTTTCTGAAAAATTATCTGAAGCAAAAGAAAAAAAATTAGAAGGATATGTAGCTAAAGATTTAGATGGATTTGTGATTCATTTTGAAAATAAAAACGGGGCATAAAAGCCCC
>WFXI01000258.1 GCA_015490675.1 Hydrogenothermaceae bacterium | reverse complement strand
TTACCATTTACGGACAGCCTGTAAATGCAGGGGATAAAGTTATTATTCCAAAAGATAGATACGGCTTTTTAGGTGGAGTTTATGAAGCTCAAAAAGTGGTTCATTCAATCAAAAAAGATGAAGGCTGGAAAACAAATATAACAATTAAATATATTGGAGGATAGCTATGGAATATCAGCTTGTAGAGCCTTTTGAATATGAAGGACAAAAGATAGAAAAATGCACTATAAAAAAGACACAAGTCAAAGTAATAGATAGGATAAAAGCAAAAACAGAGGCAAAATCAGTATTTGGAACAGAAGAAGGAGATGCATTTATGCTGTGCCTTATAAATAGACTTTGTGATTTTGGAGTAAGTATTCCTTCTTTAGAACTTGCAGAAAAGCTATCCTCAGAAGATTTAGACAACATAGCAATGAAAATAATGGGAATAGATGAGGATTTTTTGCAGTATTTAGCGAAGAATTCGGAGAATTTACAGAAATAGCAGTTCCTGCACTTGTTGAGTTTGGATATTCATATAAGGAGATTTTACAGATGAGCCCTTCAGAACTTTTATATGTAGCGGAAATAACAGTTAAATACAAAGAAAAACAAAAGGAGCAGATAGAAAATGCAAGGTAGAGAATTTTTACTTCAACTTGCTGTTGGAGTTAGTGATTTATTTTCAAAAAAGGTTGATAAAATTAAGGCTAAAGCCAAAGATTTAGAAGGAAAAATCCAAAAGCTTGATAACACATTAAAAACTATAGATGGATTTAAACAGCTATCACAAGATATAGAAAAGTTTTCAAAAGCAGAAGTTGAACTTTCACAAAAAATCAAACTACTTGAAGAAAAACATAAAAAGCTAAATCAAGAGCTTAAAGAAACCCAAAGGGAGTATCAAAAAACTGGAGGAAGGTCCCAAGAACTTGCACAGAAAATAGAAAAGCTAAAAAGAGAAATAGAGCAAAACTCTTTAGAACTTGCAGAAAACAAAGATAAACTAAAAATGATTTCTCAGGCAAAAGATAAAGCTGTTAAAGATGCAAACCGTTTAAAACAAGAGCTTGAAAAAGAAGGCATAGAAACAAATAACTTATCTAAAGAATATGACAGACTTCAAAAAGAACTTAGAGAAACTGCCAAAGAATACGAAAATTTAGAGAAAAAACTATCATCTTCTACTCTTGAAACATTCGGAGCAAAACTAAAAAGCATAGCCACCATCGGAGGAGTTGGAGCTGCAGCTTCATTTTCTATAAAAGGTATTATAGATAAAGCCACACAAATAGATAGACAGGCAAGGCTAATTATCGCAAGAACCGAGCTTACAACAAAAGACTTACAAGCTGTTAAAAATGACCTTACAGACATTTACGAAATCACTGGAGCTTTGCCAGACCAGATAGCAGAAGTTTATACCCAGTTTAGACAGCAAACAGATTTATCTGCAAAACAGCTAAAAGAAGCCACAATTCAGGCTTTAAAACTTCAAAAAATAAACCCAGAATGGGACACAAAAGAGATAACCAGAGCTATAACTCAAATGCAAAAAGCATGGGGAATTTCTGCAAAAGAAGCTTCAGATTTAATTATCACTGCCTATCAAAAAGCAGGAGACAAAGCAGGAGATTTACTTGATACCCTATGGGAATACTCGCCTTTAATGAAAGAAGCAGGGCTAAACGCAAAAGAATTTACAGCAATGCTCATAGCTGGAGCAAAAGAAGGAGCATTTAATTTTGACAAACTTGCAGACACAATAAAAGAAAGTTTCAAAGTAAGATTAACAAAAGATTGGAGTAATATTGTAGGAGAAGGTTTACAAGAAGGAGTTATAGATAAAATCCTTCCTGAGGATAAATTTAAAGACAAATCAAGAAGAATAAAACATTATTTAGCCCAAATAAGAGAAGGATGGGAAAAGAACAACGATAAGCTCAAAAAAGAAGGTTATGCAAAACTAATGGTAGAAGTTTCAACTTTATATCAAGAAAATCCACAACTTGCCTCAAATTTAGTTGAGCAACTTTTTGGAACTCAAGGAAGTGAAGACATCCAGAATAAAATCCTAAAAGCAATGGGAGAAGC
>WFXI01000257.1 GCA_015490675.1 Hydrogenothermaceae bacterium | reverse complement strand
TCTGGTAAAACCTCTCCATATGCAAAATCTAAACCAAGTTTCTCTGCTACAAAGTTTACAGAGTTTTTTGTATCTCCTGAAATAACTCCAACTTTATATCCATTTGTTTTTAACCAATTTATTATCTCTTTTGCAGAAGTTTTTATTTTATCTTCTAAAATAAAGTATCCTAGCACTTTATTATCCACAGCTATAAAAACAACTAATTTTCCTTCTTTAGAAAAATTATCTTTAATTTGTTTTAATTCTTGCGGTAATTCTATTTTCTTTTCTTTTAATAATCTCTCATTCCCTATAAAAACACTTTTTCCATCTTCCAAACTAGCAATAATTCCCTTACCTGTTTCAATTTTGAAATCTTTAACAAGATTTGAAGAAGTAATATTCCCTAAAAATTCAAATATAGCTTTTGATACAGGATGAGAACTTTTAGAAACAATTTCTTTAACTACAGGTAGAAATTCCTTGTCTATATTATGACTACTAACTTTAAGCTTTCCTTCTGTCAAAGTTCCTGTTTTATCAAAAAGTATGTATTTAACATGATTTATAATTTCTATAGCATCACTATTTTTTAAAAGAATTCCATCTCTTGCAGACCTACCAACAGCAGAAACTATGGCAATAGGTGTTGCAAGTCCTAAAGCACAAGGACAGGCTATAATCAAAACAGATATAGAAGCTAAAATAGCATTTTGTAAGTTATCTGCAAATATATACCAAATATCAAAAACAAAAATAGATATTATAAGTATTGATGGAACAAAATAATAAACAATTTTATCTGCAAGTCTTGAAATTCTAGGCTTTTGGCTTTGAGCTTTTAGAATATAGTCTATAATTTGATTTATAGTTGATTGTCTACCAGATGTTAATGCTTTAGCTTTACAATATCCAGATTTTACAATGCCACCACTTACAATTTTTTTTCCTTTTTCTGATAATACAGGTAAAGATTCACCAGTTATTATTGAATTATCTATTTCACAACTTCCCTCAATTACAACTGCATCAACAGGAACCTTATCTCCCTCTTTAAGGATAATAATGTCTCCTTCAACAATACTACTGGCCTCAACCTCAACAGGTTTCCCATCAACTAAAATAGTTGCCTTCTTAGGTTTTATCTCTAGTAGCTTTCTTATAAAAGAAGATGCTTTATTTCTGGCCTTTTCCTCTAAATACTTTCCAATTAATAAAAATGTAATTATTGCAACACTACTTTCAAAATATAAATGTCTCATATTCTCTGGAAATAAATCTGGAAAGAACAAAACAAAAACAGAGTAGAAATATGCTACAGAAGTTCCTATAACTATAAGAAGATTCATATCGGCAATTCTATTTTTTAATGCATTTAAAGAAGAGGTATAAAAATCTTTACCTATGTAAAACTGAACAAAAGTAGCTATAGCAAATATTATGTATTTTTCAATATTTTGAGAAAGGAAATCAAACCAAGACAAAAAGAAAACGATAACGAAAGAAAAAATAGAGAGAAAAACTTTAACTTTTAGCTCTTTTTCTCTCTTTAGCTTTTTTTTTCGATTTCTTCAAAATCTGCAGAAGCAGAATATCCAAGTTCCTGTATTTTAGAAATAATGTCCTGTGGATTAACCTTTGAGGAATCAAACTTAAAAATTCCTTTACCTGTTGCAAAGTTTACTTTAGCATCTAAAATCCCGTTTAAAGATTTTAAAGTTCCTTCTATACCTGCAGCACATCCAGCACAGTGCATTCCAGATATGTTAAGCTCTAAAATTTCTTCTTTTGCAGGTGTATTACTTTCCGTTCCTTCTTTATTGTCTTTTTTACCAAAGAAAAATTTAATTATTCCAACAGAAAGCATTAAAGAAGAAACTAATACTAAAACTTTTTCCAAGATTATCCTCCAGTTTTGAGGAAGTTTATATAAATATAATCTTCTAAATCAGCCAGTTAATTCAACTGTTTAATTAAACTAAAAACTAAAATTGTTTTGTGTTAAATCTTCCTCTTCTTCTAACATAGAAATTGGTTTTCTACCTGCAAAACCTTCACTAAATCCATGCCAGTATTCTATTTTATCTTCTCCTTCTTTCCAGCAAAGCCATATTAATTGACCTTTATACTCAGAAGGAAAATCAACTAAAAGAGGGTCTATTCCTTTAACAACTGCTCCAAAGCTTTCTATTATATCTATAAGTTCAGAAATTTCTTTGTTTAATCTATCTATTTCGGTTTTATGATACATAATTTCTAATTGGTCTTTTCTGCCCTCTACTTCCTCTTCAAATTTTTCTATAACATTGTAAAGTTCCTGTCTTTTTTCTTTTATTTCTTCTACTAATAACTTTATTTGAGGAAGTAAACTATTAGCTTCTTTTACTGTAAAGTGTCGCATTGTTTCCTCCGTAATTTTGTTAGTTTAATTATATATTTTTTTTCATAAACTACAACTGTAGTGAAATCATATTACACAAACATTGAATTAGTCAAAATAGTTAATAAATTAGAAACTGCTATAATTATTAATCACTTAAACTAACGAGGTTGCTATGCCTTTAAATAATTTTAAAGTTCTAAATAAAATTAAAGACTATACAGATTTACCAAATCTTACAGAAGAGGAAATAAAAATACTTATTGAAGAAATCAGAGAATATATCATAGAAGTAACCTCCAAAACAGGTGGACATATAG
>WFXI01000256.1 GCA_015490675.1 Hydrogenothermaceae bacterium | reverse complement strand
CTATATCTCCGTATCCTATGAATTCTGCTAATCCTTTTTTAGATAATACGTATGTTATAGCTGCTGTTAATGTTGTTTTTCCGTGGTCTACGTGTCCGATTGTTCCTACGTTTACGTGTTCTTTTTCTCTTACAAATTTCTCTTTTGCCATTTTAGTTTTTTACCTCCAATTTATTTTGTTTAATCCGCTGGAGCCCACGAGCGGACTTGAACCGCCGACCTCACCCTTACCAAGGGTGTGCTCTGCCGACTGAGCTACGTGGGCGTGAAAATAAAAGAAATTACGCAAATATATATTAAAACATAAAAATATATAAAATTTCAAGATTGTTTTAAAAATAAAATTTGGATTTTTTAAGAAGAAATTTAGGAGATGATGTTGAAAGTTAAATTAATGGAGCGGGAGACGGGACTCGAACCCGCGACCATCTGCTTGGAAGGCAGATGCTCTACCAGCTGAGCTACTCCCGCCTATTCAAATGGTGGAGGAGGCAGGATTCGAACCTGCGCAGGCATACGCCAGGAGATTTACAGTCTCCCGCCATTGGCCAGGCTAGGCGACTCCTCCATATTCACTTAAAGCTGGCGGTGGGACTCGAACCCACGACCTGGTGATTACAAATCACCTGCTCTGCCGACTGAGCTACGCCAGCTTACCACAAAAGGGATAAATATAATATTAAAAAATTAATATTTTGTCAAGGTTATCTACCTACTCCAGCAATCAATATTGAGCTCATAGTAGTTGAAACATTCCAGAAAAGTGTAGGGTATATTCCAAGGAATAAAACAATTATAGCCATAAGTATTAATATAGCTCTTTCTGAACCTGTAAAGCTAAAGTTGAATTTTTTAACAGGTTCATACATATACATTACAGATACAACTCTTAAGTAGTATCCTGCAGATATAGCACTCATAATAACTAAAACTACTGCAAGCCACCAAACTTCAGAACCAATTAACGCTAAAAATACTCCAAGCTTACCCATAAATCCAACTGTTGGAGGTATTCCAAGCATTGAGAACATAAATACAAGCATTAAAAGAGCCATTAAAGGTGACTGCTTAGCAAGCCCTTTAAAGTCATCTATATGATTAGTCCATCCTTCGTTTTTCTCAAAAGCAGTTAAGAAAATTAATGCTCCCACTGCCATAAAGATATAAACCAAAGAATAGAAAATAAATGCTGCAAATCCCATACCTGTCGGTGCAGCTAAAGCTGCTGTTATGTATCCTGTATGAGCAATAGAGGAATACGCAAGCATTCTTTTTACATTTTTCTGTCTTAATGCGATAAAGTTACCTCCTATCATAGATGCAGCAGCAAGTAACGCCCAAGCAAAACTCCAGTCTTCAGATATATAAGGGATAGCCTCAACCATAACTCTTAAAATAATTGCATATGTAGCTACCTTAGCAGTTACAGCCATAAAAGCAGTAATAGGTGTAGGTGCCCCTTCATATGCATCTGGTGTCCAGTGATGGAAAGGAACTGCTGAAGCTTTTAATCCAAGACCAATAATTAATAAAACTACTCCAGCTAATAATCCAATATTTATACCTTCTTCATTTGTTGCTAAACTTGCAATTTCCATAAAATCAAATGTTCCTGTTGCTCCATATAAAAGAGCTATAGCGTAACTTATAATAGCTGTTCCAACACCACCAATAATTAAATATTTAAAAGCACCTTCCTTAGATTTATAGTCATAGTCAAGTAAGTCTTCTCTTTTTGTTCTATACATTCCTATTAGGATGTATAAAGTAATAGACATAAGCTCTAAACCAATGTAGAAAGTTACTAAATTAGGAGAAGATACCATTATCATCATTCCAAGTAGAGCAAAGAGGGTTAAGTAGTAAAATTCTCCAAAATAGATTTCTTTCTTCTCGAAATATGGTCTATAAGTAGCAACTATAAAAATAGTAGAAAGTATTAAGAAGGCTTTAAATAAAAGTGAAAAACTATCAACTATATAAAGTCCGTATAAAGTTACATCACCTTGAGATATTGTAAATACAGAAATAAGTGCTAAAAGTAAACCAGCTATTGTTGTAGCTGATATTAAAGCTCTGTTTTTAGAAAATAGTTCTATGAAAAATACTATAAATGCTGTAATTAAAACTATTATTTCTGGAACTAAAACAGCAAAATTTGGAACACCAAGCCCTGTTACTAACTGCTCTATTATTGACATCCCTTAGCCTCCTAATACCTTTGAAAGAATAGCTAGTGAAGTATTGTTTATTAAATCAACCCACCATTTTGGATAAATACCTATAACAAACATAAGTATTATAAGTGGTAAGAAAGATAAAAATTCAGAAGTTGTTAAGTCCGACATTTGAGACCATTTGTGTTTTTTATTTTCATCAATTTCATCTTCTATAAACATAGTTTTATGATAAAGCCTTAATGTATAACCTGCTCCAACAACTAGTGCTATACCAGCAAGTGCAGCAAATAAGATACTAACTTTAAATGTTCCAAGCAATGCTAAAAATTCCCCTACAAAACCTGATAATCCTGGAAGACCTACAGAAGCCATTGCTGAAATCATAAAGAATGTTGCAAACACAGGAACAAATCTGGCCATACCACCTAAGTCTCTCATTTCATAAGAATGAGCTCTTTCGTAAATCCATCCTGCAGCAAGGAATAAAGCTGCAGATGTTAATCCGTGAGAAATCATTGTTATAATAGCACCATTCATTCCTTCTACATTAAGAGCAAAAGTTCCAAGGGTTACAAATCCCATATGAGAAACAGAGGAGTAAGCTATAACCCTTTTTATATGTGTCTGTGCTAAAGCCATTGCAGCAGTATATATAATAGCAATCACCCCTAAAGTAAACATCACAGGGACAAAGTATTTCGATGCTTCTGGAAACCAAGGAACAGAAAATCTTACAAAACCGTAGGTTCCCATTTTTAATAAAACTGCAGCAAGTATAACTGAACCAGCTGTTGGTGCCTGAACGTGAGCAGCTGGAAGCCATGTATGGAATGGCCACATAGGAACCTTAATAGCAAAACCGAGTGCTAAAAGTAAGAAGAATATTAGTTCTAAATTAAATGGTAATCCTACATTTATTAAATCAAAATAGCTAGTTGATAATTTCCCATAGTGGAAGTATTGATATACATAAAGTCCAATTACTCCAAGAAGTAAAAATAAAGAACCAAAGAATGTATAAATAAAGAACTTAGTTGCTGCGTAAATTCTTTCAGCATATCCCCAAACACCAATAATTAGAAACATTGGAATAAGCATTGCTTCCCAGAAAATATAGAAGAAAACTAAATCCCAGGCTACAAAAACTCCAATACAAGCAGCTTCTAAGACAAGGAAAGCTATAAAGTATTCTTTAACTCTTTTCTTTATGTTTGTGCTCCAGATAAATGAAATAAGGAAAGACAATGCAGTAAGCCAATACATTGTTAAACTTAATGCATCGACACCTACTTCATAATTAACACCAAATTGAGGTATCCAAGTATATTTTTCATAAAACTGAATCTTATATTCTGAAAAGTCATAAGCAAACAACATCCATGTAGATATTACAAACACAATAGCAGAAACAATTATGCTTATAGGCTTTGCAAACCTTTCATTTAAGAAAAACAGTATCCCTGCTGCTATTAGCGGTAGCAGTATCGATATGGTAAGCCAAGGTATACTTGCTGGCTCAAATTGAAATGTCATCCTCTTCCTCCACTACTTTACTTTATAAGTAGGAATAGTCCTAAAAATACAGCTATACCTAATGTCATTTGTAAAACATAAGCACTAATTCTACCAGTTTGCGTTAAAGATAACTTTCCACCAGTCCATACTGAAGCTTTTGCTGAACCATCTACTATTCCATCAATAATAAATCTGTCTCCAAGTTTCCACATAAATACAGATAGTTTGTAGTATCCGTAAACAAATATTGCATAGTAAATATGGTCAAAATACCATCTGTTGTAGAAAAGCTTATATAAAGGTTTAAAGGTTTCTCCAAGCCATTCATAGCTGATAACTTTTTTCTGGTATACAAGATATGCTGTTAATATACCACCTATTGCAGTTATTAAAGCTAGTATTCCAAGAGGTGAAGTTAAAGACTCTACCATAAAGTGGATAGCATCTTCTGGAACATGAACATGATGTGCTCTGGCAAGACCTTCTTCCATTAATTTTCTAGTTTCTTCAGGAACAAAGCTGTCAGACATAGCCCTTGGGTCTAAAGAAGGTCTTAAATATTCAAGGAAGAACTCCCTAAAGAAACCTAAAACTACAGTAGCAGTTGCAAGAACTATAAGAGGCATAGTCATATTCCAAGGTGATTCATGGACATGCTCTTTTGTATGAGGGTCTAATCTATCTCCATCCTCAAATGCTAGGAAGTAAAGTCTAAAGATGTAAAATGCAGTTAGCCCTGCTCCAAGCCAAAGCAGTGCCCATATTACCCAGTTTATATGATAAGCAGCTTCTATGATTGGATCTTTTGAGAAAAATCCTGCAAATGGTGGAATACCAGCAAGAGATAATGCACCAACTAAGAATGTAGCTGCAGTAATTGGCATATATTTTCTAAGTTGTCCCATTTTCCATACATCGAGTATATGGTGAATTCCGATTAAAACTGAACCTGCAGCAAGGAATAATAATGCTTTAAATGTTGCGTGAGAAGCTAAGTGGAACATTCCATCACCGAATAATCCAAGTCCTTCTGCAGCAAACATATAACCAAGCTGAGACATTGTAGAGTATGCAATAATTCTCTTAATGTCGTTTTGAACAAGACCCATTGTTGCAGCAACAAACGCTGAAGCTGTTCCAATATATAAAACTGTATCTAATGCAATTGAAGATGAAGCAAATACTGGCATTAATCTAGCTACCATGTAAACACCAGCAGCAACCATAGTAGCAGCGTGAATTAATGCAGAAACTGGTGTAGGACCTTCCATTGCATTTGGAAGCCATATATGAAGTGGTATTTGTGCTGATTTACCAACAGCTCCACCAAAAAGTAAAAGTGCAATTATTGTTATTGTCCAGTATCCAGCTTCTGGAAGTTTTGCAAATATATCAAGGTAATCTAATGTTCCAAATGTAACAAATGCAAGTAAAATACCCATTAAGAAAGACCAGTCACCAACCCTGTTAACCACAAAAGATTCAAAAGCAGCATTTGCTGCAGACCTTTTATTGTGATAATAACCAATTAGCAAATATGAAACTAAACCAACTCCTTCCCAACCGAAGAATAACTGAACAAGGTTGTCAGATAAAGTAAGCATTAACATCATAAAAACGAATAAAGATAAATAAGCAAAGAACCTAGGATATGCAGGTTCTCCTCTCATATAACCAGTAGCAAATATAAAGATGAAAGTAGAAATTACGGTAACAACGCAAGACATTAAGGCAGAAAGTGGGTCCCATAAAATACTAACTGATATGTTGTAATCTCCTAAAGGAAGCCAAGTAAATAGCTTTAAATCATAATGCCCACCAACTTCGTGAACATGTATAAAACCTGCTACTGATGCAACTGCAGCAATAGCGACACCTATAACCGCAACAATTCCAGCTAACGGCTCTCTTAAGAATTTATATCCAAATAGCCCAATAATTACAGAAGCTATTAACGGTGAAAAAGGAATTATCCACAGGTAGTTTAAATTCTCCATCCTACTCCTCTTATAGTTTTAGTTCTGTAATTTTTTCAATGTCTACATCTTTCTTGAGTCTGTAAATTGCCATTATAAGACCAAGACCTACTGCTGCTTCTGCTGCAGCTATAGTTAAGATAAAGAATACGAATACCTGACCTGCAACTTCGTGTAATTTCATATCAAAAGCAACAAATGCTATATTTACAGAGTTAAGCATAAGCTCAGTGGATATTAAAACTGCAATAATATTTCTTCTAACCATAATACCAATAAGACCTAAAACCATTAAAAGCCCACTTAAAGCTATATAATACTCATACGGGATAGACATACTTTAAACCCCCTGAACATCTTCTTTTTTTCTACCAAGAATAATAGCACCTATCATAGCTACAAGAAGGATTAATGATGCTACTTCAAACGGGAATAAATATTTTGTAAATAGCATTGTTCCAACTGCTTTGGCATTCCCAAGCTCAGATAAAACTTTTTCATCAAAAATTCCTGTTGAAGACTGCCATACTCCATAAATGGAAACATAAGCAAGTTCTAAAAATACAATAAAACCAACAGGAATTGATAGAAGCATATACTTTCCGTCTGTTGTCTTACCTTTAAACTGTGGAACAGTAGAAATAACTAAAACATAAAATACAACAATAGCAACAGCATAAATTAAGATTTGTAAAGCTCCAACAAGTTCTGCACCCATTGTGAAAAATAAACCAGATACCATAATTAATGTAGATATTAAAGATAAAACTGTATAAATAATGTTTTTACCAAAAACAACATAAATAGCAGATAAAACTGCAAGTGTTGAAAATACCCAAAATGATATAGCATTTAAGTCCATTCAATCTGCCCCCACAGTTTTTCTCGATTTTTATCATCTATCCAGATTCTATCTGGCTCATTGTATCTTCTGTTATCAAAATCTTTTCCTCTTTCAGACATATCATCTAAATGAATAACACACCCTTTTCTATCGTAAGATGCCCCTTCATACTGGTCAGTCATTATAATACAGTCTACAGGACATGCATCTACACAAAGACCACAATAAAGACAATTTAACAAGTTCATATCAAATCTAGTAACCCTTTTTTTACCGTTAGGAAGTTGCTCTGCTTCTATTCTAAACAATGTTGGCATAGGACAAGCTTGCTGACACATATAACAGGCCACACATCTACTTTCACCTTCATTAATTTCCATAAATTTAAGTAATACATTAAAAGAAGGTGGCTCTTTCCCATCTCTTACTCTATGGGCATGTGTTCCCCTAAATCTTTTAGGGGGAGTTAGTTTTTCATAAGGATAAGCCGTCGTTATAGTTTTTCTGAAGAAATTTTTTATAGTAACTTTCATACCTCTTATAAAATCAAGGAAAAATATCCTTTCCTTATATGTAAGCTTTGGTCTTTCTAGATATTTAACCTTTACCATTTTTTATCCAAAAATCATTATCCAGATTGCTACAACTAATATATTTACAAGGGAAAGTGGTAACATTACTTTCCAAGCAAGTTCTGTAATTTGGTCAACTCTGTATCTTGGAAGAGTCCAGTGAACCCATAAGAAGAACATAAACATCATAGCAAGTTTTAAGAAAAACCATACAAACGGTGAAATTGGTCCAAAAATGTGAGGTCCGTTCCATCCACCAAAGAATAAAATTACAGCTATTGCACTTAAAACAAATGTAGCTATATACCACTCAGCAAGTGGGAATAATCCAAATTTCATAGCTGAGTATTCTGTATTGTACCCAGATACAAGCTCTGCTTCTGCTTCCTGAACATCAAAAGGTGTTCTTCCTGTTTCTGCAAGAATTGCAAAAAGTATAACTATAAATCCAAGAATATTTGGAATAATAAACCAAAGTCCTTGTTGTGCTTCTACGATTCCCTTTAAAGAAAAAGTCCCAGCCTGCATAATAGGACCTACCATTGCAAAACCAAGGGCAACTTCATAACCAATTAAAACAGCAGCTTTTCTTAAACCTCCAATCATTGGGTATTTAGAGTTAGAAGCCCATCCTGCAAAGATTACCCCATAAATAGAAATACTACCAAATGCTAAAGCAAGGATTAATCCAACATTTAAATCTGTTATGTAAGGCTTTATTTCATATCCAAATATGTTGATAGGTTCTCCAAAAGGAACAACAGCAAGTATCATTATTGCAGGAACAAATGCTAATAAAGATGCAAGGTAAAACAGAAATCTATCTACACCTTGAGGAACAATATCTTCTTTTGTTAAAACTTTTAATGCATCTGCTATAGGCTGAAGTAATCCATGCCAACCTACATGTAAAGGTCCTGGTCTTTGTTGAACATGACCAGCAAATTTTCTTTCAATCCAAGTTAAGTAAGCAGCCAGTAAAAACATTCCTACTATAAAAACAAGAGACTTTATTCCTATAGCAATACTTGTAATTATAAGTTCCTTCACCTTCTAGCCCCTAGTGTTTTAGACTTTTTGCTACAACATCTTATCATAAGAATTACAAAAATGAAACACTGTTTGATTTTAAACTGTTTAGTTTACCCTGTATTTACAATTATGAAACTACTCAAATTTAAAGGATTTACTTAAAGTTAGTTCTACAATAAATTCATTTATAGTTTTCTTCTCTTCACGAATATATCTAGTTTTATCTATATTATACTGAAATCTAAGTCTAATGTTTTTGCCTTTATAAAGGTTTGCCACTAAACTATGTCGGGATAAATTTTCTTTTAAATATTCGTATCTATAACCAATATCTAAATTTTTTATAGGTTTAAAAATTCCAAAAATATAAAATCCATATTGTTGTTTATAGTTATTTCTTTCAACATATTCTGTTTGTAAAATAATCCTTTCAGACTTATAGAGAGCTTCTAGGATGTAAATATTAACACTATTTTCTAATTTATCTTTCCCATATATAAATGAAAAACCACTAGAAAAACTCTTATATTTAGGTTTTATAAATACTGTGTAAAGACTGGCATTACCATATCCAAAACTATTTTCATTATCACCATTCAAAATTTCTCCACCCACATTAATAAATCTATTTTCAAATCTTCCCTGAATTCCTTTTTCATTAAGTCCATGTACAGAAAAAAATGAAAAATAAACTATAGGAAGTTCATAAAAATACCAGTCATGGTCATGCTGTTTATTTAATATTCCCGTTTCGCTTCTAAATTTTCCAACCTTAGATATAAGATTTTCATATTCAAATAATCCATAAAATTCTTCTATTTCAAAAGTATCTTCTGCAAGGTGAAAAGTTCCAGACATTTCTACATTTTCTTCAACAGGAACTAGAAAAGCTACTTCTCCGTAGTTTAAGTTAAATCCATTTTTTCTTATAGCGTGTGTATGTCCACTATCTTCCTGTGCTGAATGAATATAATCAGGAACTTCTGTCATTAAGTACTCTCTATCAGTTATATTTCTATTTAAATAAGAAACATCAAGGATTAAATCTATATTAGTCTTATCCTCATGTGCATACAAAAACGAAAATAAGCATAGTAATACCAGTAGAATATGACGCATTATAGCACCTCCTTTTTGTTATTAACGAAATTAAAAGCTTAGATTTAATTAAGAATTAATTTTTAGGAGGTGCCCTTTGGAATGAGACTCTTGGAAAGGTCTGAAATCTTTGATTTTCTTTTAAAGAAAAGAAATATTTAGATTGAAAAGATTCTATATTTTTAGTGTCAGAAACATTTGTAGTAAGTGTCTTTTCATCATCAACTTCAAATACACATGCAGGACAATCTGAATGATAAGAAAAATCAGAATGAAAATGAAATACTATGGAATATAGAGAAACAAGTAAAACTATAGAAAATAACTTTTTTATCATCTATCTGTTTCACCAACTACAGGGTCTAAGCTCCCAAGTAGAACAACTGCATCAGCTATTGTTCTTCCTTTTATAAGTTCTGGGAATATTTGAAGGTTATAAAATGCTCCTGAGCGTATTCTAAGTCTGTAAGGTTTACCTTCTCCTTGAGAAACAATATAAAATCCTAACTCTCCCCTTGGATTTTCTCCCGATAAATAAATCTCTCCAACTGGTGCTTGCTCACCGTAAATCCTTAAATTAAAATCCTTGACCATAGATTCTATAGAAACGAATGTTTCATCTAATGTTGGTAAAACATAAGGGTTATCTGTCGCTATATGTTTATCGTCTTTTAATTTTTCTAATTTTTTCACACATTGTTCCACAATCCTTAAACTTTGTCTCATTTCTTCCATTCTAACTAAATACCTGTCATAAGAATCTCCAACTGTTCCAAGTGGTATTTCAAAATCAACTTCAGCATAAGTATCTGTTGGCTGGATAGCCCTAATATCATATGGAACACCAGAAGCTCTAGCTACTACACCTGTCAGTCCATATTGGTAAACATCTTCTTCCGAAATTATGCCAATACCTTCGTTCCTTTTTATCCATATTCTATTTTTGGTAAGAATTGTTTCATATTCTTCTAACTTTTTCGGAAAGTCTTTTAT
>WFXI01000255.1 GCA_015490675.1 Hydrogenothermaceae bacterium | reverse complement strand
TCATTGCCATACCAGATTGCATGAGAGTTTGATATCTTGTGAAGTTTGCCATTTCTTTAGCAAAGTCAACATTTCTAATTCTCGATTCTGCTTCTCTTTGTTGAACTGCACTAAATTCATTGTTTTGGATAATTGTTTCAAGGTTAATTTGGATAGAACCTAAAGCTGCTCTTTGTCTATCCACTTTTTTAATAAGGGCATTTATTAATCTTAATGTAAATTCTGCATTTTCATTAGTATCTACTCTACTTCCTGTTTTTATATCTGTTTTATCTGCTGTTCCAGTATCCGATAAAGTTGCAGGTGGATCTTGATTTAAGTCATTGAAAGCACCGGCAATACCAGTAAAATCATAACCAAAGTTTTCTGCACCTAGTACAGTTAAATCTCCGACTTTGACAGCTGAACCAGTATTTCCACCACTTACAGTTCCTGAAGCCCCTTCTAATAAAGTTGCTAGATCTACAGTCCATGTTGTTCCTGAAGTTCCTGCTGTAACTTCTATAGCAATTGTTTCTCCATTTTTAGTTTCTAAAACTAGTTGGTCTGCTCCATTGTTTCTAGCCTCTATGTTTATTCCATCTTCTTTGGCTTTAACATTAATAGCATCTATAAGCTCAGTTAAAGAAACTGTTGTACCTGATGCATATGTTAAAGTTATATCTGCATTCGTATCAGAACCTACATATATTTTAATAGTTAATCCTCCAGTTCCAACATTTATATCATTAAATTGATTTGCCACACTTTTATTTGTTGCAGTAGCTTCTATACCTTTCTCTTGTAGTTCAGCATTAGAATTAATTGCTTTTGCCATATCATAAGCATCAACCATATTACCAACTGTTAATTTATTTTTTAGATCTACTCCTTGAACGATAAAATTATCTGCTGCATCAACTGCCCATGCTGTATCGTTTGCTAGCAATGTAGATAGCGATGCATTGTTTGAGGAAGTAGTTTGTCCTTCTGTTCTTAATGTGTAAGCAGCTAAATCCTCAGCGGTAGCACTGTCTATAGAAATAGTTAATTTTTGATCAGCTCTTGGTCCGTAATGAATATATTGATTTTTAAATGTTCCATCTAGTAATTTTCTTCCATTGAATTCAGCTGTACTTGCAATTCTATCTATAGCATCTATCAATTTATCAATATCCTCTTGTAGTGCATTCCTGTTTAGTGCTGAGTTTGTATCGTTAGCAGCTTGCTCTGCTTTTGTATAGATTGCTACGAGTTTATCGTAAATTTGAGCCAAGGTTGTTTCTGCAATTTGTGCTGCCGAAATACCATCTTGTGCATTTCTTACACCTTGATCTAGAGCATTAGCAACAAGATTTAACTGATCTGCAATAAATAATCCAGCTGCATCGTCTTTTGCAGAGTTGATTCTGTAACCTGTAGATAATTTTTCGATAGAACCGTTTAGATTCCTTTCATTTCTTAGTAGATTAACTTGTGCAAAATCTGCCTGGAAGTTATAGTTAATTCTTAAAACACCCATGGCTTTTGACCTCCTTTAAAATTCTTAACGCTTATTATCGGAGGTCAAAAAATTTTTTTTAGTTTAAAAGTTTAATTGCTATAGATTCAATATTTTCTAATTGCTTTATAATGAAACTTTTATGATGTTCTACTATAAAGTTTTGAGTATCATTATCTGTAAACTTTAATAACTTAATAAAGAACATTAAATTATGAAGTGTTTCATTGTTAATTAATATGTCTGCAAAATATGTGTTTTTAACTAATGTTGTTAAAAAGCTTTTTATTAATCTAATTATTTCATTAGGATTTTTAGAAGCATCTATTTTGTCCATAGTTTCTTTTAAAATAGGAATTATTATTTTTTCTAAAATATGTAGTTTTTTGTAGTCTATAACCACTTTCTCTTTTTTGAACATAATTTTTATATTTTTAGCAATTTCTCTTTTTTTCACAAGCTTATTTTTTATAGGTAAATCTTCTGGATGTAAAGGTATTGTACCGTTTATTTTAATCCCATCTGACAAATTGAAAACTTTAATTTTAAATCCTTGAGAATTGAATAATTCAATTTGTTCCTCCAGTAATAATTTGGAAAGATAGAAGTCTTTTTTTGTTAGAACTTTTCCACCGAAGTTACCTTCAGCCTCTATATTTAATAAATGTAATATATCTTTGTCTGACTCAGAATATTCTTTACTGTGAATTTTTCCTTCTTCTTTAGTTCCTAGATCCACGCCTAATAAGTATATATTTTTAAATCCAGCTTTTGCGATAAATTCAAAAGTAGGATTTAGTACTGTAAATCCAAGTTGAAAATTTTCTTTAATTTTACTATTGATATTTAATATTTCTTTAAATGGCTCGTATAAAAATACTAAATTTTCTTTAAAAAGTTTTACAAAGTTTGTATCTACTGAAATACTTGATAGTATATATATTTTTGATAGGAAGTTGAAAGGTATATCTTTTAAAAATCTTGTCATATTTTCTTGAGAATCTGATATAGTAACAAAATCGGGTAATATTCCATGTTTTATTAATGTTCTAGTCGCTGTAGTTAAAGAGAATATTAATGCTTTTTTTTCTAAATTTTTTAAAATATTTATGTTTTTATCAAGAGAAGGACCAGAACCTATGATAAAAACAGGTGTATCTTTATTTTTTTTTGTTATTTTTTCTTCTATTTTTAGGAGATATCTAGAATTTGGAAGTTTTATGTTATTTTTTAAAAAATTTACACGACTAATGGCATGAGTGTAAGGTAGGGTAACCTTCAATTTTTCATATAAATTTTTTATTTCACTTTCTAAAGCCAAAATGTTTGGACTTTCATATGATTTCATATATCCACTTGTAGATGATGTGAACAATAAAAACACTAGATTTTTTTTTATTTCATCTAAACTTGTTGATATAAATACATTTATATTTTTATCTTTTAACTTTTTTAAATTTACGATAGATAAAAATAAATAAATGAATTCTAAGTTTTCTTCATATATTAATATATTTTCTAGATAGGGAAAATTTTTCTCTAAATCTTCTATTATTGTTTTTATATGGAAAAAAGGCAAGGTTCCTAAAAAGAAAAAGCTTTCTATTCCATTAATATTTTTCTCTTTATTACTTATTAGATCCAATGACAACTCACTTACCATATTATTATAAATTTTTAGTAAATCTTTAGGTATATTTGCTTTTAAATCACCAAGCATAATAATACCAAGGTTATTTTTAATATTCTGAATTTTCTTGTGAGAAAGTTCTTTTAGGTTTTGTATGTATTCTCCTTTGTATACTAGCGATATATCATCCTTGTATTCTTTTATCAACTTTATGTCATTTTCGATTTTAGAAATGTTTGACAGTAAATCTTTGACTATTTGAGGGTTTGTTGATATTAAAAATTGCAAATTTTCTTTTAGGATTTCTTTAGATATCACTATTGTTTCCCCTTTTTAAAAATTTCTCTATATATTTTTTTGCATTTTTTAAATTTTGTAAATCTAACAGTTTTATCGCTTCTTCTAATTCTTCATCTAAACTACTGAAAATCTTTTTTTGTAAAATTTTTTTATTTATTAATTTTAGCCATGGTTTTTCGTTTATTAATTTTATTATTTCATATGTATCAAAATATGGGTTTTTTTTGTAAAGGTAATCGAAGATACAGCATAGAAAAGCATAATCCTCTTCCGTATCTAAAGTAACTCTTATATCTGGATATCTTAATTCTTTTGGAGGTTCAAACATAGATATTTTAAATTCTTCTTTTTTGGTAATATAAAAATATGGGCATACATGTTCTTTTTCGAAATCTTTAGTAGCATTGTTATAAGCGATTTCCAAAGCACTAAAATTTATTACTTCGGCACATACCCCTATAGGTAAAGATTTACAACCTGTGTAATCATTCCTCTCTTTTAAGTGTTTAGAAATAAGTTTATCTACAATGTTATAATCTAAAGCAGGACAGTCACTAGTAATTCTTACAATAATGTCTATTTTATACTTCTTAGCACATTTATAGTATCTTTCTAGAACATTTTCTTTGCTACCTCTAAACCATTTCACAGATTCTTTTTTGGCAATTTTTACTATCTCTTCATCCTCTTTATCAATAGTTGTAGCAATAATAACTTCATCAATAATATTAGACTTCTTTGTTCTTCTTATAACTTGTTGTAATACAGTTATTTCAGAGTCATAAGGTAAATGTTTGAGAACTTTTCCTGGTAATCTAGTAGAACCTGTCCTTGCTTGTATTATTGCTCCAATTTTTATCATATTACTTGCTTATAGTGTCAAAATATATTGAATTATTTGTAAAATAAATTTGATAATTTATATCTTTGCAAGGGTATATAATTTTGTGTTCAAATTCAAAATCTAATTTTTCCCTTTCTTTTATAGAACCTTCATATTTTTCATACATATATTTAAAAAATTCTTTTATTGATATTCCCATCCCATGCTCCATACTTTTTATAAATTTATTATCTATTTTAGTTTCGTCGAATACTTCAATATCTACATCGAACCCCAAGTTTTTCATTTCATTCACATAAAGAATTTTATCCTGTGTAGGTGCAATTTTGTCATTATAAGAATGAATATACCTGTAAATTATCTTATTTGCTCCGCTATTAAACATTATTCTAAGATGCTCTTTAGAAAATTCTCTAATCATCTTTCTATTTTGATCAAAATATGTTGGTAAATTTTCTATACTTGTTTGCCATGGTGTTATTGTTGAAAAAATAAGGATAATATTTTTGTCTATGAGTTGGCTAAATTCTGGATTTCCATATTCTATACCATTTATATAAGCTTTGTTTACTTTAACCCAAGATGAGTTATCAAATATTGCAGATATGGAGCTAGGAATGAATTTTGTAATTAAATTTGCTATATATCCACCATAAGAACTACCAACTAATATTATTTTTTTTGGTATTTTGTCACCATAAATTTCATATATACTTTTAAGTGTGAATACACAATCAATAGCAGGTAGTAATCCAAAATTTTGATAATCATCATTTTTTGGTAAGATATAAGTAGGTATATATATAGGTTGATTTTTATCTGGTCTTAAGCTTGCAAATTTTTTTATTAAATCAAATATAGGTGAAGAAAAATCATTAAAGAAACTTCTCAAAAAGAATTCCACTAAATTAGGAATTTTTAAAGTAGCCCCTTGGTTAGGTCTTGCATATACGGCAC
The DNA here is from genome assembly GCA_015490675.1 of Hydrogenothermaceae bacterium. Classification (GTDB taxonomy): domain Bacteria; phylum Aquificota; class Aquificia; order Aquificales; family Hydrogenothermaceae; genus Hydrogenothermus. Next base: position 13,288 of record WFXI01000255.1, on the reverse strand, counting down.
TATAATCTAAGGTGGCAGCAGCGTAATTGTAAGTTTCTGTAAAATGATTTAATAGCTTTTTTCTATATTCTAAAGAGGTATCGTCTCCAAAACCTGAAATATATAAAATTAACCCTTCTGGTTTTCCTGGTAGGGTTAGATAATATTTTATATGTCTTTCCTTATAATAATTTAGCTCAAAATCTCTATAGCTTTTTATCTTTTTTTCTATCATTTATAGAACCTTTTTTAATTTAATCAATTAAATCCCAACTTAACGGTGTTCCTTTTTTTATATCCTTTCGAGCTCTTTTGCCTAATATTTGAGATAAATATTTAGGTTCAAGTCCATAACCGGGTCTTATTGATTTTACATTTTCTTCTGTAAAAGTTTCTCCTTTTTTTATATCTTTTACTACAAATAGTGAGCGTTTTCCAAGTCTGCTTGGTTTTGAATGCTCTGTAGTTCCATAAAATACTTTTCCAAGAGCTTTTTCAGCATCTCTAACTGCATCTACCATTTGTTTAAATTCTTTAGGGTCAAGGGAAAATTCTTTGTCTGGTGAATCTAAATTTTTATCTAATATAAAATGTTTTTCTATTAATTTTGCTCCAAGAGATACTGCAACAACAGGTGCTACAATGCCTTTTGTGTGGTCTGATAGTCCAACATAGCAGTTAAAAGTTTCTATCATATTTGGAATTGTTTTTAGGTTTGCTTCTTCTATTGGTGTAGGATATGCAGATGTACATTTTAATAAAATTATTTGGTCGTTTCCTGCTTTTTTGCAGGTATTTACTGCTTCTTCTATTTCTCCAAGGGTTGCTATTCCTGTTGAGATTATCATTGGTTTGTTTTTTTTAGCTGTGTATTCAATTAAAGGCAGGTCTACTATTTCAGATGAAGCTATTTTATAAGCAGATGTTCCAACTTTTTCTAAAAAATCTACTGCTGTTTTATCAAAAGGTGCCGAAAAAAACACAAGTCCAAGTTTATCTGCAAGTTCTTTAAGCTCAAAATGCCATTCCCACGGAGTATATGCTTTTTTATAAAGCTGGTAAAGGGTTTGCCCGTCCCATAAAGTTCCGTGTTTTATTTGGAAGTATTCATTATCGCAATTAATGGTTATAGTATCTGGTGTGTATGTTTGTAGTTTTACTGCATCTGCTCCTGATTCTTTCATTGCATATATTGTTTCTTTTGCTAAGTTTAAATCTTGGCAGTGGTTGGCAGAAAGTTCTGCTACTATAAATACTTTTTCATCTAAGTTGAAATTATGTATAAACATTTTTATACCTTATATATTATAAAATTTTTCCCTGAATTCTATATAATGTATATCTTTTCTTCTACCTTTTCTTATTATTTCTAAAGCATTTTGAAAACCTTCGTTGAAAAGCAAATCTATTATTCCCATATAGGGTATGAACTTACCATACAATTGATTGTATACAGGATGTTCGTAGTTATGATAAAAAAGCTCTATTCCATGCTTAACAATCTCTCCTCCAGGATTGTCTCTTTCTATATATATAGAAGAACCTTGCGGAGATATGTAAATATTAGCATTTAAATATTTACAAATTTTAGCAAGTAAACTATCTCTTTTTCCTTTAATAAAAGGTATATCAGAACTTCTAAGAGTTTGTGTATTAATTCCGATAGCATACTTAATTTTTTCTATCATATTAATATTAAAATCTCCTAAATATTTAATATTATTATCGATGATGCCCTCTAGAAACGGAAAAACTATATCGAAGTATTTAGCCTTTTTATAGTTTATTTCTATAGATTTTAAGTGTTTATATCTCCAGTTTTCTTCATCATTTAATAAAGCATCTTTTATTAAAGAGTCTTTCCTACTCTTTTGTTTTTTTATTGGTATTGTCAGAAAAAGTTCACCTTGAGGAGTTTTTATTCTATTTCTTACATGCCAACTTCTTTTCACAAGTTGAACATTATCCAAATAAACAAATACATCTACTTTATCCATCAAATCAAAATATCCAATCCACGGATTATAAGTAGGTTGCATAATGGCACATTTAATACTTTTCTCGGACGGCATATCCTATTCCTTCTTTTCCATATGAATTACCGTTATACAAAATAAATTCAAAATTTTGATACTTTATTAATACAGGGTATGCTTGCATTTGATTATCCCAATTTGAAGCAGAAGGAATGTAAGAATGTTTATCTATCCTTTTCCAAGAATTTCCGTCTTGAGAAATTGCAAATCCAATTTGGTAGTTTTTATTTAGTTTTTTGTAGGAAAAAAGCATACAAAACTTATCTTTTTCTTTGAAAACAAACGGTCTTGCTAATGCTGTTTCATCTTTCCATAAATTAATTTCTGTTTGTCCTGTTTGTTGCCAAGATATCGCGTCTGAAGATATAGCTGATTTAATATCATATCTTGGTAAATCTGGATTAATCCATTCTATACCTGATACATACCACATCTTATATTGACTATCTATTTTTAAAACAAAAGGGGCTGTTAGTATAGAAATAGGTTCTTTGTCATTTCTATGTAATATTGGTACTTTACTTACTCGTTCAAATTTATTTTCATCTATTTTTACAGCTAAACCGGGCATAAGCTCCATTCTTACACTAGATCTTGGACGCCAACCTATATAATACAAATAAGTTTTATCATTTACTGTTAAAACACATGAAGGTGTAACTCCTGAATCATCAAAATGTCCTAACTTACCTGGAGATAAAACTGGATTACTAGAGAGGTATACTAAATTTAATTTATCTTGATTTACTTCTACAACTGCGTAACCTATGTGAGATCTATTGAATTTATCTCTTCCAGAAAAATATATCTTAAAGAGACCTTCATCAATTTTTTCTGGTGTTGGTAACATAGCATGTGTTTGCATCCACCATAAACTTTTTTGAGGTTTTATTATCAAACCTTTATTTATCCACATATTGTTATAAACCAAAATACCTTTTTTTTAAAACTTTTGCCATTTTTTCATCTTCTTTATAAATTTTTGAAGGTTCACTAACAACAACCGCACCATTGGGTACATTTCTTGTCACTAAACTTCCCATTCCTATAAACACATCATCTCCTATATTTACAAAATCTTTAATTGTAGAGTTAACTCCTAAAAAACATCTTTTGCCTATTACACAATGTCCAGATATGACAACATGAGAACTTATATAAGTGTGGTCGTTTATTATGGAACCATGCCCAATATGATTACCGCTCCATAGAAAAACATTGTTACCTATTTTTACATTATGTTGTATTACTTGATTTTCTAATATCAAACAGTTCTCTCCTATTTCTACTCCTCGAAATAAATTAGTGATTTTAGAAGAAATATATGATGCGAACCTATAACCCTTTTTTTTCATTTCGTAATATTTTTTTTCTCTTATTCTATTGAGTTTCTTATAGGATAAAGCTACGAATGCTAAATATTTATTTGGAGGAAATATTTTTTCTACATTTGAAAACTTTACAAGAGGGAGATTTAAAAAACTTTCTTCCTGAACATATTCATCATCAGCAGTAAATCCAGCAATTTTATAATCACTATCATCAGAAAAGTAGTAAAACGCAAGTTCTGCAATCTCCCCTGTTCCAAAGATTACAACTTCTTTCATTATGATATATCCTCTTCAATAATTTTTTTAAGTCTGTAAATGCCTCTGCAATCTATATTGTTATTTATAGTTAATTTCGGCTGATTTATATTTTTTTGCAATAAGTTTACTATCTTATATTCCTCATTTTTCCCAACATACCATAGTCTGTATTTATTTTCGAGAAATTTATGAAATTTCTTCATTAAATTATTTTTTGAATAGACTATTACGGGGATATTTAACGCAAGAGCTTCATATTTTGTAGACCCTATAGATGTAAAAGCAATTAAGGAGTTATGTAAAATTTTTAAAAATTCATTTTTTTTTAGCATTGGTAATATTTCAACATTAGGAACTTTATTTTGAAAATTATCTATATCATTATTTATAAAGATGAATTTATAGTCTTTAAACACTTTAAATGCTTGAGTTTTATAAAGGACATTAAATATCCTTCTATTATCCTCTTTAACATTACCTCCACCGAATGATATGGTTATATAATGTTTTTTTGTTGGGGTTTCTTTACATAAATCCAGAATATATGGAGAATATATGAAATACTCCAAACCATATAAAAACTTATTTGCTTTTGATAACTTATAGTTAAACCCAATAATAGGATACGGAACTATAATATAATTAGCTTTTGTTTCTATATTTTTATGTATTGAGTCAAATCTATTTATACCGTCAAAAACAATAGTTTTTATATTTCTGTTTCTTAAAATATTTATTAATTCTTGTAAATCTTGTAGATAGGCTTTGTTATTTACAATAAATTTATGACTGGTATCAAATATAACAGTATTTGTTTTATACAATAGCGAAAATTTTTTCAAAATATTTAGATTTTTTATAGGAATAATTTTGGTAGGGAGCTTATTCGTGTATAAATTATCATAATCCCTTAATAGTATTTCGACATTCCAACCTATATGAGAAAAATATTTTTGGATAGTTAGTGCACGGTCTAAGTGCCCATATCCTATATTTTTGCCTACTTCTGTGTATATTGTTATCTTCATTGATAGTTATTTTTGTTTCTAATATTTTATCTCTTAGCGATTACTAGAAAAAAATCTAAAATTTTATCTTCATTAAACAAATTTTGAAAACTTCTACCAACCTTTACTGTATTAAAATATTTTTTAAACAAATCATATATTTCTTTTTCATTTTCAAAAAAATAAAATTTATGTCCATACCTAAAATCATCTTTTCTTTTTACTAAAAAAATGTTTTTTTCTATGTAATACCCATATTTCTTTATAGAATGATTTTCTCCAACTGTTGCCAGTATTAACATCCCTTCTGGTTTTAAAACTCTTCGATATTCTTTTAAAGCAATATTTATACTTTCTTCCGTATTTTCATAATGAATTACATTCCAGCTAACAATGTAATCAAAAAAATTTTCAGCAAAGGGTATATTTGTGTTAGTACCTTCTTTTAAAACCGTTTTTATACCTAATTTTTCAAATCTGTTGTGAACTTGATTACAAATTTTCTCAGAAATTTCTACTCCAAATATGTTCATTCCTAAGTCGTTATATAAAATAAAATTTTCTCCATTACCAAATCCTATATCTAGGATATTTTTACTTTCTGTATGTAGCTTTTCTACATAGTTTCCTTTGAATATCCGAATTAATTCTTCAGAAGGATACATTTTAAGTTTACTTTTTTCTTTACTATAAAACTTTATCCATTTTTCCATTAAACTTTCTTTCATAGAATAACATCTCCTATTTAATTTTTATCTTGTAATAGTTTTTTGGCAACATAAATAATATCCCTATGTTCCATTTTCGGATAAATCGGCAAACTTATTTCCCTTTCATAAAAATCTTCTGCAAGAGGGCAAATTCCTTTTTTGTATCCTAAATTTTGATAGTAAGGTTGCAAGTAAACAGGAATATAATGAACCTGAATGCCTATGCCATTTTGTCTTAGTTTGTTAAAAATTTCTTTCTTCTTTGTTTTGTCTTTTAACCTTACCGGATATAAATGGTATGAATGAAATGCATATTCTTTTTCTACTGGTATATCAAAGTATGGATTATTTTTAAAAGCCTCATTATAAATTTTTGCAATTTCTCTTCTTTTTTCTACAAATTTATCAAGCTTTTTCAGCTGGGATATACCAAGTGCAGCCTGTATATCAGTCATACGGTAATTATAGCCTAAAAATTGCATTTCGTAATACCAGTCTCCTTGAGGCTTATTTAAAAATTTGTTTTTATCTTTAGTTATTCCATGATTTCTAAACATTAAGAGTTTTTCATAAACTTCTTTATCATTTGTTAAAACTGCTCCGCCTTCTCCTGTTGTAATATGTTTTACAGGATGAAAGCTAAAAACTGTCGCATCAGAATATTTACAGCTTCCTATTTTCTCTCCTTTATATTTTGCTCCAAGAGCATGACACGCATCTTCCACAACTTTTAATCCATATTTATCTGCAATTAGTTTAACCTTTTCTAAATCTACAGGATGACCTGCATAATGAACCACAGAAATTAGTTTTGTTTTTTCTGTAATTTTTTCTTCTATTTTATTCACATCTATATTTCCTGTATCTGGTTCCACATCTACAAAAATAGGTTTTGCTCCAAGATATAGCCCTGCATTTGCAGTTGCAACGAATGTTATAGGCGTAGTTATAAATTCATCATTTTTAGACAATCCTAATGCAAAATATGCTCCGTGTAAAGCAGAAGTTCCACTATTAAAAACTACTGCATGCTTAGCTCCACAATAACTTGCAAGTTTTTCTTCAAATTCTGGAATTTTACTGCCTTGAGTTATAAAATCAGACCTTAAAACTTCAACAACTGATTTTATATCTTCTTCATCTATAAATTGTCTTCCGTATGGTATAAATCTATCATCCATCAGTAAACCACATCTATAGTTTTTAATAGTTTTCTTAAATCTTCAACAGAAAGCCAATTAGTATTTTTGTCTGATGAGTATCTAAATCCTTCAGGAACTTTTTTTCCACCTTTTTTGATTCTTAGAGGCCAAGTTTTAAATTGAGGGTAAATTATATAGTGGTCTTTATATTCATAAGTGCTTCTCGCATCTTCTTCAGTAATCATAGCTTCGTGAAGTTTCTCACCTTCCCTAATACCTACTTCTCTTAATTTGCACTTAGGACAAATAGCTTTTGCTAAATCTACAACTTTAAAAGAAGGTATTTTAGATACATAAATCTCTCCACCTTTTGCTTCTCTAATTGCCTTTAGGACTAAATTAACTCCTTCTTGTAGTGTTATCCAAAATCTTGTCATCCTAAAATCTGTAATAGGAAGTTCTTTTGCACCTTCTTTTACAAGTTTTAAGAAAAGTGGAATTACAGAGCCTCTGCTTCCTGCTACATTTCCATATCTTACAACTGCAAACTTTGTATTTTTTTTGCCTCTGTATGAATTAGCAGCAACAAACAACTTATCTGATACAAGCTTAGTAGCACCATAAAGGTTTATAGGATTAACAGCTTTGTCTGTAGATAGCGCTATTACCTTTTCTACATTTGTATCAAGAGAAGCATTTATTATGTTTTCAGCTCCACCAATATTTGTTTTTACTGCTTCAATAGGGTTATATTCCATTAGCGGGACATGTTTTAATGCTGCAGCGTGAATCACTATATTTACTTCTTCTAAAGCTCTTCTAAGTCTTTCTTTGTCCCTAACATCACCAATAAAAAATCTTAATACACCTAGATATTTTTCAAACTCTTTTTGCATTAAATATTGTTTATATTCATCTCTAGAATAAATAATAATTTTTTTAGGTTTATACTTTGATAAAACATATCTTACAAAAGTTTTTCCAAAAGAACCTGTTCCGCCTGTTATAAGTATAGTTTTACCATTTAACATATTAATTTCCTTTTTTTATTTGTAGTTATTATCGACATATTTTGCTTTAACATTTAAAATAGTATTATGAAAACATTGGTTAGATATTTTTTCAAAAAACTTACTACTTACTTTATTATAATTACTCCACTTTTTTTGTTTGTTATACTCCTTATAAAAATAATAGAAAAGTTAAAAAATTTTAAACATCTGAATTTCCAAGATTTAGCTGGATATATTATCTTTTATGTCCCTGAAAAACTCCACTATATATTACCTATAGCTGTAGTTTTATCGATTTTTATATTTTACTCAGACCTTATAAAATCTAGGAAGATTTATGCGATTCTTTTAAATGGAATCTCAATAAGATATATTTCCATATTATTTATTTCATTTGGAGCCCTTATAACAATTTTCCAAATTCTCAATCTAGAGTTAATTTCTCCCTATGCAAAAGAAAAAAGAATCCAATTTTATGAAAAGTTAAAAGGTTCTTCATTAGAAAATATTAAGCATATTTTTGCTTCTAATATATGGATAAAAATAGATAATACAAAATATACCTATTTTGGATTTTTAGACTTAAATAAAAAAGAAGGAAAAGATTTTATCTTAGTTCAAATGAGAGATAAAGAGTTTCTACCTTTATACAGAGTTGAGGCAAAAGAAGTAAAAATAAAAGAGAATTCTCTATTTTTAAAAGAAGGAAAAGTTGTTAACCTTACATCTGTAGAAGATTTAGATTTTTCAAAATTTGATAAGCTAGAGTTTCCTGTAAAGTTAGATGTAAATAATCTAAAAAAACTTATAAAAGTTAAAAAACCTGTTTCAATTAGCCAGTTTTACCAAAAAGCAATAATAGCAGATAGATTTGGATACCCTTCCAGTTATTTTTGGAGTAAATTTTATGCAAATTTAGCAACAGTGTTTTCTCCATTTATTTTGTCTGTTTGGACTGTAGGACTTTTGTGGATAAAAAGGAAAGAAAAATATCTTTTAATCTTTGGTGGTATTTTTGTTTATTGGTATAGCATTTCTGCAATATCTTCATTAGCAGAAGCAGGAGCAATCCCTGCCTTTACAAGTCTGTTTATAGACTTAATTTTTATATCTATTGGAAGTTTGCTTATTTTAAAGAGAAAATTCATCGAGCTTTAGGATATGAGCCTAAAATCTTGAAAAATGGTGAAATATTTTTAAGCTCATTTAGTGCTTTTTGGACTTTTTCATCTTCTATATGTCCTTCTATATCTGTAAAAAATATATAATCCCAAGCTTCCTTTTTAGATGGCCTTGACTCTATTTTAGTCATATTTATCTGATTTTTATATAAAGGCTCTAAAGTTTTATAAAGTGCTCCTACTTCATTTTTTACAGAAAATATAAAAGTTGTTTTGTCATTTCCTGTTGGCTTTGCAAAATCTTTTCCTATTACTAAAAATCTAGTATAGTTGTTCGGATGTTTATCAATTTTTTCTTCAATTATGTGAAGTCCATATATATCTGCTGCAGCTTTGCTGGCAATTGCAACTGCTTCAAAATCATCTTTTGCCATTTCTGCAGCTTTTGCTGTACTTTCTGTATCTATGAGCTGTGCATTAGGAAGGTTTTTCTGTAACCAGTCTCTACATTCTGCTAATGCATGTCTGTGTGAGTAAACCCTTTGGATTTCGTTAAGATTTGGATTTATTCCCATCAAATGAAGAGAAATTTGAAGAATTACTTCACCTGTTATTTTTAAGTCATAATCTATAAACATATCAAGTGTGTAATTAACAACCCCTTCTATAGTATTTTCAACAGGAACTACTCCATAATCTACCTTTCCTTTTAAAATTTCTTCAAAAACATCTTTAATTGTAGAAACAGGTATATGCTCTACTGCCTGTCCAAAAAATTCTAAGCTTGCCTGATGAGTAAATGTTGCCCTAGGTCCTAGGTATGCAACTTTTATATCTTCTTCTGTTGACCTACAGGCTGAAATAATTTCCCTGAAAACTGGTTTTATAAAATCTGTTGGAAATTCACCGTATTTTTCATTTAATTTCATTAACCTTTCAAATATTTCTTGTTCCCTACTAGGAACATAAATAGGTAAGTTATACTGCTTTTTTATATGTCCAACTTCTTTTGCTAGCTTTGCTCTTTCGTTTAGTAGTTTTACTATTGTTTCATCTATTTCATCTATTTTTTTTCTTAAATTTGATAACTGCTCTTTTGCTTGTTGTGGAATATCTGCCATTTCTTACCTTAATATTAAGATTTTCTAAAAATTATACGCTAAAAACATCATCTATATTAAGAGTTAATAACTCTTCTGCTTTCATTGGTTTTCCTAAAAAGTATCCTTGAGCCAAATCTATACCTAATTTTTCTAGTTTTTGGGAAATTATAAGGTTTTCAACATACTCTGCTAAAGATTTTATTTCTAAAACTTTACACATATTAGAGATAATTTCCACAATTGCTTCAACTTCTTTACTTTCTTCAAGCATTTTTATAATCTCACCATCTATTTTTAAAACAGAAACTATGTTTTCCATTGCAAGTTCTGAAATCATTTTAAGTGCTGTATAACCTGTTCCAAAGTCGTCAATAGCAAATCTTAGATTACTATTTTTATGAAACTCTTTTAAAATTTGAATATTTTTGAAAGCTTCTTGCTCTGTAATTTCTATTACTACATTTGTTCTACCAAACTCTTTTGCAAATTCTTCTAAACACTTTCTATATTCCTTATTTTCTAAAGACCTTGGCGATGCATTAATAAACAACTCTAAATCAAGAGCTTCTAAAATGTTCATTTTTTCTCTAATTTTATCTAAAACAATGATGTCCATTTCTACAATTTTATTAATTTCATAAATAGTATCTATAAATAATCCTGCTGATATTAGCTTTTTACCATCTTTTATCCTTGCCAGTGTTTCAACACCGTATATCTGTTTAGTTTCCACTGAAACTATAGGCTGAAAAACAGGCTCTATTTCTTTTTCTTTAAATTTCTTTTCTATAAATGAAATATTTAAATATCTTTGATTTATCCAGTTTCTTATATTTTCTTTTTCTTCTTGAGTAAACACAGTGTAAGTTAAATCTTCGGTTTGTTTTGCTTTTTCTTTTATATGAAGCATTATTCTAATAAGTTCATCTTTTGTATATTTTATTAAACTATCTAGTTCAAAACCTGCTTTTATAAATTCAAGTTTTATAAGACTGTCTCCTTTTGGATATTCTTTAGGTAAAGCCTCATTTATTTTTTCTAAAAGGGCTTTATATTCTTCCTCGCCTATGTTTAGATTAAGCATATAAAAATTAGCGGAAATGCCTCTTATTATTAGTGTGTTTTCTGGATTTACAAGCTCTTTTAGATTTTTTTCTGTTTCGTCTAATACTTCATTTAAAACTTTTTCGCCATATAGAGAGTTTAGCTGTTTTAACCCTTTTATATCTATGAGGGTTATAATTTGTTTTTTATCTGAATATGTTAAAGCTTCAACTAGATTAAAGAAACTTCCTTCTAAATCTGCATATGTTATATGATAAAGATCTTTTAAAGTTAAGAAGAATTTTTGTGCTACATCTACAAAGTCTTTAAACATTACATAAGCCTGTGCAAATTCTTCATTTACATAAAATCTATAGAAGGTATTTGAAGTGGTATGTAACATATTGTGAAGTTGATGTAGGTGATTACATAAATTTACATCTATACAGACCATAAGAGCTTCTGGATATTCCATAACTTTTGAAAACTCACATTTACTGGCAGGAATAATAGGGAAATCTTTTATATTATCTTTCTCTACAGCGTCAATAACTTTTTCAGCCCATTTTATATGGTGTTTAAATAAAAGATAGTTTTTAAATCTATTTTCTTTTAAACTTCTTAGTTTATGTGCATCTTTTTTAAGATACATTTTAGAAATTTTGTTCATCAATTCATCTATAAAATTATCAACTCCTATGACTATTTCTCCTTCATTTCCATTTTTTAGCTTTAAAATTAGCCTTTTCTTAACACTTTTTAAAAACTTAATAGTAAATGGATAAGGAATACCTATGTTTCTATAGATGGTTATACACTGGTCTTCTGTTAATTCTTCGTCTAAAGTTTGTTTTAAATATTCAGACAAAACACTTTCTTCAACAGATATTACTTTTTTTAGCTCATCTTCTGTTTGAAAGAATTCTCTTATACTTTCATCATTTTCAAAATCTTTTCTTACTTCTCTTAGAATTTCAGGAAGGATTTCTAATATTTTTTTCTGGACTTTCATATTTATTTCCCCCAATTACATACTCATAAATTAAAATATCACTTTGAGTTAAAATATTCTATTATCTTTTCACCTTTGGAGAGATTTGTCTTGATAAAAGATTACAAAGTTAAAATTACTGAAAATAGATTTGTATCTGGTATTACTTGGCTACTTAAATTTAAAAATGAAGAAATAGCCAAAAATGCAAAACCTGCTCACTTTGTTATGGTAAGACCAACTAACGAGTATCAATATGACCCTATGATGAGAAGAGCCTTTGCAATTGCCGATGTTGTAGATGATGAAATATGGATTTACTATGATGTTTATGGAAAAGGCACAAAGGCACTTACAGAGAAAAAAGTTGGAGACGATGTAGATATCCTCGCACTGCTTGGTAAAAATTTATTTCCTACAGATAAATATGACTATTTTCTACTTGTAGGTGGTGGTATAGGGTTTGCAGGACTGTCCTTTTTAATGAAAAAACTAAGAGAAGAAGGAAAACCTTTTAAAGCCCTTTATGGAGTTAGAAGAAAAGAGCAGTTATCAATGCTTGATTGGATAAAAGAAAATGATTTTGAAAAAGATACAATTATATATACTGAAGATGGTTCTTATGGTGAAAAAGGCCTGATTACAAAAGATTTAAAAGAGCTAGCACTTAAAAACAAAAATACTGTTATATTTACCTGTGGGCCTCACGGGATGATGAAAGCAGTTGATAAAATCGCAAAAGAGCTAAATATTCCTTGCTATGCATCTTTAGAAAGTAAAATGGCATGTGGCTTTGGAATATGTATTGGATGTGTAATAAAAGACACAGAAAAAGATACATATGTTAGAGTTTGTTATGAAGGACCTGTTTTTGACACTTACAAAATTGAGCTTTAGGAGGATAATAATATGAAATATGAAATAACAAAAAAATTTAAATTTGAAGCTGGGCATAGAGTTTGGAAGCAAAATTTACTTGCAGGTAAAGGCGCAAAATTAATGGAAAATGAAGTTCCACCCAATCCATGTTTAAATATACATGGGCATAGTTATAAAGTTGAAGTTACTGTTGGTTCAGATACCCTCAATGAGCAAGATATGGTAATAGATTTTTATCATATTAAAGCTGCGTTAAAAAATTTAATAGATAATGAGATAGACCACTCTTTTATTATTGATAAAAACGACCCACTTTATCCAAAATTCAAAGAAGATTTTGGATTTTTGAAACTATTTGTAGTTGATTTTTGTCCAACAGCGGAGGCTTTAGCAAAGTTTATATATGAATTTTTAGAAAAAAAACTTGAAGAAGCAGGTTTATTAGAAGATATTAAAGTTGTAAGTGTTACAGTCTGGGAAACAGAAACAGGAAAAGCAGTTTATAAAGGATAAGATGGATATTTTTTCTTTACTTCCAACAATCCTTATAATGTTTTCTATGCTTGTTTTATATTTCATAATAGGTGTTAAATTTTTAAAAAAACACAAAGAGGAGAAAAATGGCAATAATTAAGCCATATAAAGGTAAGTATCCTAAAATACACCCAACTGCT
>WFXI01000254.1 GCA_015490675.1 Hydrogenothermaceae bacterium | reverse complement strand
ATTGTAGAATGGCTTTTATGGGAAAGTAGGTTTATGATTTTTGCTGCAGTTGTTGCAAGTGTTATAGCTGCATTAGTTTTAGTCTTAATAGGAACATATGACATTATAATCGTTTTAAAACACTCAACACATATGTTTTCTTCATTAGAAGCTTTTGAAGATTTTCACAAAGATGCAATTAAACATATAATTAGTGCAGTAGACGTTTATCTTATAGCTACAGTCCTGCTAATATTTGGAATAGGTCTTTATGAATTGTTTATTTCTAAAATAGATTACATAGAGGAAGACCAAAAATCTTCAAGAGTTTTAGAAATCCATAGTTTAGACCAGCTAAAAGAGAAACTTGCTAAAGTTATTGTTATGGTTTTAGTTGTTTCATTCTTCAAATATGCAATTGATTTCCACTATAATGATATAAAAAGTATTTTGTTTTTAAGTGTGGGAATTTTACTTATTTCTTTATCTATTTACTTTATGCATAAAGGAAACGAACATACATCTAATAGTAATCAAAAAGGGGAACATTAATTCCCCTTTCTCTTTAATTTTCTGTATCTCTAAATAGATTTATATTTCCTTCTTCATCAATTTTTCCAGATAAACTTTCGTAAGAAGAGTAATAATAAGGAGTGTAAGCTTTAAATTCTGCAGCACAGGTATCTACTACTTTGTAAGAAACATTAATTCTTCTTTCTCTTATTTGTTCTTCTGTAGCTTTTAAAAGTCTTGCTAATTCTCTATCAGAAAATCCCCATTTTTTCGCCTTTTCTAGCTCTTCATCGGTTATAGTTGCTAGAGTTTTTGTTGATAACTCTTTTTCAAAATCAATTATTTCTTTTATCTGGTTTAAAAACCACTTATCTATATGGCATAAAGAATGAATTTCATCAATTGACCAGCCTCTTCTAAAGGCTTCAGCAATGTAAAACGGTCTTTCTGGATTTGGTCTTATTATATTTTGTTTGATTTTTTCATCATCTTCATTTTCCAATCCTGCATAAAACCCATATTTCCCTAGTTCTAAACTTCTTAATGCTTTTTGGAAACTTTCTTTAAATGTTCTTCCTATTGCCATAACTTCACCGACAGATTTCATCATTGTAGTTAATGTATCATCTGCTTCAGGAAACTTTGCAAAGTCAAATCTAGGTATTTTTGTTACAACATAGTCAATTGTAGGTTCAAAAGATGCAGGAGTTTCTTTTGTAATATCATTTGGAAGTTCATCTAAAGTATATCCAACTGCAAGTTTTGCAGCAATTTTAGCAATAGGGAAACCTGTAGCTTTAGAAGCTAAAGCAGAGGAACGGGAAACTCTAGGATTCATTTCTATGACATAAAACTCACCTGTTTCAGGATTTTGTGAAAATTGAACATTTGAACCACCTGTTTCAACACCTATTTCTCTAATAACAGCTATAGAGTAATCTCTTAATATTTGATACTCTTTATCTGACAATGTCATTGCAGGAGCAATTGTTATACTATCACCAGTGTGAACACCCATAGGGTCAAAGTTTTCTATAGAACATATAATTACACAGTTATCATTTTTATCTCTCATAACTTCCATTTCAAACTCTTTCCAGCCTAAAACAGACTCTTCAAGTAAAACCTCACCAATAGGAGATGCTTCTAAACCTGCTTTTACCTTTGAATAAAACTCATCTTTGTTGTATGCAACAGAACCACCTGTTCCACCAAGAGTAAAAGATGGTCTAATTATTACAGGAAAACCTATCCAGTCTATAGCTTCTTCTGCTTCTGCTAAGGAGTTAACTACTTTACTTTTAGGCATTTTCAAACCGATTTTTTCCATAGCAGATTTAAACAAGTCTCTATCTTCTGCTTTTTTTATAGCTTCATAATTTGCACCTATCATTTGGACATTATATTTATCTAAAATACCTTTTTCATATAAATCTATTGCAAGGTTTAATGCAGTTTGCCCACCTAAAGTTGGAAGAAGTGCATCAGGTCTTTCTTTTTCTATAATTTTTTCTAAAACAGGAGTAATTAAAGGCTCAATGTAAGTTTTATCTGCTACTTCTGGGTCTGTCATTATTGTTGCAGGATTTGAGTTAACTAAGATAACCTCATAACCCTCTTCTTTTAATGCTTTCGCACCTTGAGTTCCAGAATAATCAAATTCTGCAGCCTGACCAATAATAATAGGACCTGAACCAATTAGAAGAATTCTTTGAATATCTGTTCTTTTTGGCATTTAAAACCTCTT
>WFXI01000253.1 GCA_015490675.1 Hydrogenothermaceae bacterium | reverse complement strand
TAAAGAAAATATGTCCAAACTGTAAAACAGAATACAAGCCTTCCAAAAAAGAGGAGATCATCATAAAAAATGCAGGGTTTGAAATTGATGAGAACACAAAGGTTTATAAAGGAATGGGTTGTAAGATGTGCAATTTTACAGGTTACAAAGGGAGAACTGGAATACATGAGCTTCTCAAAGTTGATGAACAGATCAAGGGAATGCTTATAGAAAGAAGATCAACTGAAGAGATAAAACAGGTTGCCCTCAGAAAAGGCATGAAAACATTAAGACAGGATGCTGTCATGAAAGCTCTAAAAGGCATAACAACGATTGATGAGGTTATAAGGGTTACTATTGAGTAAGATTAATCTTTTTTGCTATTCTCTATAATTTCTAAAAGAGGTTGACCGTTCCTGTTTTTTCTATATTTTCCTACAAATTCTCCTTTTTCTTTTCTTTCTTTAAATGTTTTCTTAACAAAATGTTTTGATAATTCTTCTTGAACTTTGGGTATTTCTGCTTGATAGTTTTTCAATCTTTCTATAGCAAAGTTAATATACTCCTGTGATATATCTATCCCTATATAATGGTGACCTAATATTTTTGCTGCTACTAAGGTAGTCCCACTTCCACAGTAAGGATCTATAACAATTTTCCCTTTTTCTTCATCAAATATGGAGTATATTATCCTTGTTGGAAGTTCTATTGGGAATGGAGCAGGGTGAGGATTTTTGTTCTCAGGAGGTAGTCTCCAAATAGATGTTAATAAGGCATGTTTTGATTTCAGTTCTTTTCCTATAAGATTTTTACCATCTGGTTTATAAAGCCAATAAATTCTTTCCTCTATTTGCCAGAACCTCCAACCTCTCAAATTAGCCGCAATCATTCTATCCCAGATTATTTCTTGTTTTATAACCCATTTGGTTTTTCTAAGCCAATCCATAGGGTGATACATTACACCCTTTTCCCATCTAATTTTATGGTTGTAAAAAAAAGATCCCCCCGGTTTTATAATTCTGTAAAGCTCATTAAGGACTTCTATCTGGTTTTGCTGATATTCCTTTTCAGGTAAGTTGTCTGAAGTTCCTTTATATACTACTTTATCAACTAACCATCCTTTGTTATCTTCTTTTTTGTTATAAGGAGGAGAAGTTATTCCCAGATCTACAGAATTGTCAGGTATTTTTTTTAAGATATCTAAAGTATTTCCACATATAACTTTGTCTATAAAATCATTTATCATCGGCTCTCTCCAAGAGAAACTTATAAAAATCTCTTACTATATAATTTTTGAATTTTTCAAGTTCTTTTTTAGGAAGCAAATATATAACTTTTAAGCTGTCACAATTAATATAATCTTTGTAAGAAAAAGAAGCACTTCTTAAATATTGACCGGTAATATCTCCTTTTGGAAATCTTTTTTCAAGTTGCTCTCTTAACTTTTTGACAAAAGTTTCACATCTAAAAGGAAATTCAATTACATAAATCAGTTTTCCGTCAACAAAACCGCTAATTAACATGTTAATATCTTCCCTTATATCCCTTTCCAGTCGCTCAAATGTATAATCTGTAAAATTTCCACCTCCATTTAACTTTTTTCTTCCTTCGCTTTTAATATTTTTCGGCTTTGCCTCACATTTTATAGATTTTCCATAAGCAATCGTTTTATAACCGTTATACCCTAATTTATCAGTTTCATGTTCATAACCTGCCAGTTTAACTGTAAGAAATTCTCTTAACGTAGATGAGTTCTGGTCATTCATATACAAAGTAAGCAGATCTGTTAATACAGCTATCAGACTGTTTTTGGAAAGATCTGATAAGTACTGATTAAATTCTTTATGAGATTTTGTAGCATATATTTTAATTATTTCCTCTAATTCTTTATTCATACAGCCCTCCTAAACATTAAACCTGAAATGTATAACATCTCCGTCCTGAACGATATAATCTTTTCCCTCTATTCTTAGAAGACCTTGTTCTTTTGCCTTTTGCAGAGAACCAACCTTTACAAGATCATTGTAGTTTATAACCTCTGCAGCGATAAAACCTC
>WFXI01000252.1 GCA_015490675.1 Hydrogenothermaceae bacterium | reverse complement strand
CAATGATTTGGCCTGCTTTTACCCACTGTCCTGAACGAACCTTTATATGATACATATGTGCATAAAGAGTTGTATATCCATATTTATGCCTGATTTTTACCATCTTTCCGTATCCTTTTCCCCAACCTGCATAAACAACTTTTCCACTTGCAGTTGCAAAAATTGGTTGTTTATAAGACGCTCTAAAGTCTAAACCTGAGTGGAATGCTCTTTTCCCTGTAAAAGGGTCTCTTCTCCATCCAAATCTAGATGTAATTCTTCCATACAAAGGAACCCCGACAGGGTAATCCTGCATAGTTTTTAAGATTTTATCTAAATTGAGTTCTAATTTTTTCGTATATAAGTGGACATCTTTAGGATCTGTTATGTATATTCCACCTTGAGGAAGTGTTATTTTTATACCTTTTCTCCTTAGAGCTTTATTTGCTTTTTTTATTTTTTCTTCAATATTTTTTAGTCTAGCAAGTAGCTTTTTATTTTCCTCTTGAGCTTTTTTTAACTTTTCGTCTTTCTCTTGCAAAGATTTTTCTAAATTTGTTAATCTTTCCTCTAGCTTTTTAGCCCTTTCTTCACATTTTTCTGTTGCACCATTTAGTTTGAAAAGTAAAATAATAACAATTACAGATAAAAAAACTATTAGTATATTCTTTCTATCCATAGCCTACCTTAGATTAATTTTGCTACATCTTTTGCAAAGTATGTAATTATTATATCGGCACCAGCCCTTTTCATTGAAGTTAATGTTTCAAGCATAACTTTTTGCTCATCTATCCAGCCTAATTTTCCACCTGCCTTAATCATAGAGTATTCTCCACTTACATTATAAGCAGCTACAGGAACATTAAAGTTTTGTTTTATATCTGAAATTATATCTAAATAAGCAAGTGCAGGTTTTACCATTACAATATCAGCACCTTCTTCTATATCTAAGGCTACTTCTTTTAATGCTTCCCTTCTATTTGCAGGGTCCATCTGGTAAGTCCTTCTATCTCCAAATGCTGGTGTTGAATCTGCTGCGTCTCTAAATGGTCCATAGTAAGAAGATGCATATTTCGCAGAGTAAGCCATTATCGGGATATCTGTAAAACCTTCCTCATCTAAAGCTTCTCTTATAGCTTTAACAACACCATCCATCATCCCAGATGGTGCAACCATATCTGCCCCTGCTTTTGCGTGAGAAACTACCTGCTTTTTAGTGTTTTCCAAAGTTTTATCATTATCTACATCTCCACAACATAAAACTCCACAATGCCCGTGACTTGTATATTCGCAAAAACATACATCTGTAATTACATAAAGCTGTGGATATTTATCTTTGATATATTTAATAGCTGTTTGTATAACTCCATTTTCATTCCAGGTATCACTTCCTACTTCGTCTTTTTCTGATGGTATTCCAAACAGTAAAACTGCAGGAATATTTAAGTCTATAACTTCTTTTAACTCTTCATCTATCTTATCCAAAGAGTATCTATATATTCCTGGCATAGATGGAATTTCTTTTTTTATTCCTTCTCCTGCTTCTATGAAAAGTGGATAGATTAAATCATCTACAGATAGTTTTGTTTCTCTAACTAACCTTCTTATATTTTCATTTTTTCTAAGTCTTCTAGGTCTTACAATTGGAAATCCCATTTAATCCTCCACTTCTACTCTGTTTTTACCTTTTGATTTTGCCCTATATAATGCTTTATCTGCTCTATCTATTATAGTTTCTATTGTATCTCCTTCTTTAACTTCTGTAACACCAAAACTTGCTTTTGGATTTATTATTGTATCACCTATATGGACTTTTCTATTTTCGATTATTTTTCTTATTCTTTCTGCAACTGATTTTGCTTTTTCTGAGTCTACACCAGGAAGTAGGATTGCAAATTCTTCCCCTCCTATTCTTCCAACAATAGTATTAGCTCTTAAATAAAACTTTAATACTGAAGCTATATCTTTTAATACTTCATCTCCTGCTAAATGCCCATAAGTATCATTTATCTTTTTAAAGTCATCTATATCTAAAATAATTAATGAAAATGGATAACCTTTTTCTTTAAAGTCCTTTAGATAATCTTCTAAAGCCCTCATAAACCTTCTTCTATTTGGTATTGCTGTTAGAAAGTCTATTTCAGCTTCTGTTTTTGCAACATTAAGTTCCTCTCTTAACTGCTGAATTTCTTCGTGATATTTGTTCATTTTTTCTCTAAGTCTTTCATTTTGCTCTCTAATTTTATGCAGTTCATCAAGTATTTCTTTGATTTGAGGAATTATAGAATCAGAAAGAATTTCTTTTGATGTTTGTTCTATATTTTTTGAGCTTTTTTCTAGGTTTTTATCGTAATTTTCTATTTGTTCAATAGCTTCCTTTAACGTTTTATCAACCTGACCTGCTATACTATCCAGTTTTGCCTGAACACTTTTAGTTAAGAGTTTGTTTTCCTCAAGTTCTTCAAAAAATTGCTTGTATAAGCCTTTAATTTCTAAGTCTGAAAGATTTTCTTTTTGCTCGTGGAGATGGCAAAAAATTAAGAACCACCTTTCATACCATTTTGGTAAAGGTGGTATGTTATTCCTTATAAGAAAAGAGATTTCCTGTCTTACAATGTTTAAAACTTCTTTAAATTCATCCTGAGTTATTGCAGAAAGCCTTTTATTTTCTAGCTCCTTAAGCTTACATTTAAGACCCCCTTTTTCCATTCCTATTTTCTCCTTATATCAAAATCAAAATTATTGTCAAATTAAACTTTTGCTAAGTTTTTCTCTTCTTCATATGGATTTACTTCTTTCATTACATATACTTTATCACCTTTTCTTACTCTTTCGACAGTTTTTAGCCCAACAACCATACCTCTTTCTGCAGTTTCTATATTCTTTCTATCAACTTGCATAGACTCTACTTTTTGTCTAACTACACCTGTAGTTTTTCCAATTAT
>WFXI01000251.1 GCA_015490675.1 Hydrogenothermaceae bacterium | reverse complement strand
TAGATAGCAAGGATAAATATATTTAATCATCTTTTTTAAATAAGCTATAAGTCAAATAAAGAATTAAAGGGAGTAGTCTATTTTAAAAAGGTAATTTTTTATAAAAATCCACTATTTAATAATAACTATTCTTAGTAATAGCCCATCATAAGAAAGAAAAAGGAAAAAAACAAAAAATTTTATGCTAAAATCAGAATTTATAATAGGGGTGTTCTGTATGTATCTGAGGATTTACAGTTTTTTAAGTTTGTTAATCTAACATTAGCGAATTAATTTATAAGATTATTAATTTATAAGATTATGAGCTTATTCTACTTTTAATATAAGATTGACAATGTTTTGAGAGGATTTATACTTTTCTATAAAGTTTTATTTGGGGGAGTTAGTCATGTTTATAAAAAGACAAAGTTTATCTTTTAGAATGATTGTAAGTATAGTCTTGCTCACTTTTGTGTTTTATGAAACATCTCCTGCTATTTCTTTATCCAGTTTCAATCCAGTAAACATTGCAAAAAAGGCTTTTAAATGTACTGGTGAAGTTACTGATAGTATGTGGAAGTTTAAGCCTTCTCATATTGGAGAAAAACTTCCACCATTTGAATGGGGAATGGATGTAGTAACCCGTGGAACAGTTTTAGGTATGAAGCTAAGAAGGGCGATTATGAAATATGACTTTGGATTAACAGATGTAATGACACTTTATGGATATGAAATGTACAGAACTGGCGCAAATATAATGCCTGGAGATTACGAAGATAAAGTTATGATTGAAATGACAAAAGTAATACTAAGTAATGATGAACTGACAAAGGAATTTATAAAAGAGGCACTTAAATATGAAGGTATGGCTAAATTTATGCATAGACTTGCTGAAAAAGATAAAAGTCTTCTTGATAAAATGGCATCTTTAATGGCTAAGAATAAAGATATAGCAGAGTTACTTCTAAAAATGGCTCTTAAATATGATTATATGGCTGAATTATTAATTAATAATATGAATGATTATTCATTTTCTGTTTTAACATTGCAGATGTCTAAATCAAAAGAAATAACCAGATTAGCGACAAAACTTTTTAAAAAGTTGGGAAATAAAGTTTTTAGTGAAAACTCCAAATTTGGTCATGTATTCTTTAATCCTGAAAATGGATATTTTGTAGAAAAAATGATTTACTCTGTTTTAAAAGATGAAGAGTCTACAGAAAACTTTTTAGCATTTTTTAAAAATGCTCCACAAGATGCACAAATAGCTATAGTAGGATACTTGTTAGATGGAAGATATCCAGATGGAACAATAAACCAAGAACAATCTTATTACTTCACTCATGCAATAATAAAAGGATTATCAAAAGGAGATGGATTAGAGGCATTTTCTTGTGATTTAATACCTTCTTCTAATGTATGTCCTAATCCTTGCTCTGTAGCATCTGAACTTATAGAAAAATTAAGAGATCCTAAAATCATACCTATTATAAGAACTCCAGATGACATAAGATTTATGATACAAAGCTATATTCAAGACAAATATAAAAACTGCAATATTTATAAACAAGAACTTGTAGAGAAATATTTAAATAAGTTTTTAACTGTGCTGATTACTGGAGCATACATATATCATGATGAAGATTACTTAGATTTACTTAATGAATTCCAAAATAAGGTTAGTGATCTTACAAGAAACCTACCTAAATCTTTTAGAGAATATATAAACAATTTGATTGTTAGCTTAATGCCACAACCAGATCCAGCAATACCACCTTCTAGGGTAGATTTAGACGAACATATAAATGTTACAAAAGATTTTAAATTGGATAAGGATGATGAAGTAAATGTAGATTTTGATATCTCATGGGATTGGGATGACTCTCTTACATTTAATATAAAGGGAGACTGGGTATATAAAGAAGATATAGATAAATGGTTGACCCTTCCTTATTGGTTAGCACCAGCCCATACCATAGAGCTTAGTAATAAGGAGAAATATAGAAATATATCTCAATGTGAAAAAGTTGGAACGATTGAATTTAAAACACATTTATATGAGAGAGGTAAAAATGAATACAAAGTTGACGAGTATGTTGTAGTTGTGCTTGTAAGTCAATATGCTCCATATCCAGTATGGTTATTAAAGGAAGGATTTGTTCCAATAGATAGTTCTAATGATTTTGTTGAATCAGAAAAGCAAACAGGATGGTTAATGTTTGGAAAAGTAGTAAAAGGTGGTGAAAAGATAGATTTTTATGGTAACGGTGGAGGAGAATTTAATTATGCAATAAGCATATTAAAAGGTACTAAAATCAAACAGGGAACTTCTTATTTCCCTATAAATCCTTTATTTATATATGCTAAAAATAAGGTTTTAAATTCTAATGTAAGTTTTCAAATAGGAGTTAAGGATGGAGTAGAATATGTGCAGTTTCCTTTAAATAAAATCAAAACAATATTACCTAATAACAATATTTTGTTTGCAGATGTTGAAATAAAAGCTTTAGAAAGATATTCAACTATTTCTACAATAGAAGGAAATAAAATCTTTTTATTAGATAGAATCCATCAAAATATAATTGTTATAAAAAAAGATGATTATTATTTGGTACCATATACGCTACCTAAGATAGATGAAGATGAAAAAATACTTAAGATGATAAAAACAACAACAGGTAAGTTTGCCATTATTACTGATGATAAGAAAGTTTATATTTCAGATAATAGCAATTACTGGAATGAAATAAAAATAAGCAAACGTGTTTATGATATAGCTTATGGAAATGGTAAGTTTGTTGCTGCTGGGGAAGATGGCAGAGTTGTTGTTATTGATGAGAATACATATGATTATGAAATTTTAGATAAATCAAAAACAAAAACTAAAGGTAAAGATATTTTAGATGTGGAATTTATAAATGGAACCTTTTATCTAGTTGGCGAAGATGGTAGAGTAGTAGCAACAAGCAATCCTATAAATGATAAGGATCAATGGGCAATTCTTATTGAAGAAATAGATTTAAGAAATTACCTCAACATTGAAGATAAAATAGACTTTTCTTTCACAAGGGTTAAGCATATTCCAGAAATCGGAAAGTACATTTTACTTACAGATAATGGTTTAGTATTCATGACTACGGATATAGAAAATCCATATGACTTACAAATTAAGGCAAGATTAGATAGTATGACACCTCTTACAGAAATTGCCTATAATCCTAATTCTCAAGTTTTAGCTATAGTGGGATTAAATGGTGTGATTTTAACATCTATCAACTTTGGTGAAACTTGGGATGATTTTAAATTAGAAGATGATAAAAGTTTTGTAGAAGTGATTCCAAATGATAATGAAGAAGGATTTACTATACTGTCAAGAAATGGACAAATAGTTAAATTTGTTCCTTATACACTTCCAAATAATAATACTGGCATTCCTCAAGGAGGTTGTTCTTTTGCACCACAAGCAAATATTTTATCTGGTATGATGCCTACAATTTTAGTTATACTTATACTTATTTTTAGAAGAAAATTCAGACACTAATTGGTTTCATTTGACTCACTCACCATTTACGGTGAGTGGGTTTTACTTATTGATTTTATAATTTTTTTCTTTAATTTAATTCCTATGAATATAAGGGAGACATTAGAAAACTTAGAATACGAAATATTAAATCCTAAAGCTTCTAAAAGCAAGGAAGCTACAAGAGATAAACAAGAAGAAGAATGCCCTTTTAGAACTAAGTTTCAAAGAGATAGGGATAGAATTCTTCACAGTAAAGCTTTTAGAAGATTAAAGCATAAAACTCAGGTTTTTATTTCTCCAGAAGGAGACCATTATAGAACTAGATTAACCCATACTTTAGAAGTTTCCCAGATTGCAAGAACTATTGCAAGAGCTTTAAGATTAAATGAAGATTTAACAGAAGCAATAGCATTAGGGCACGACCTTGGACACACTCCTTTTGGGCATGCAGGGGAGTTTATACTAAAAGAAAGTGGAAGTTATCACCATTCTAGGCATTCGTTAAGAGTTGTTGAAAAATTAGAAAACAAGGGGAAAGGATTAAACTTAACAAAAGAAACAAAAGATGGAATAGTTAAACATAGTAAAGGTAAATCCCCTCTTATTTCAAATGAACTTAATATGCCAAAAACCTTAGAAGGTGAGATTGTTAGAATTGCTGATAAAATTGCATACATAAACCACGATTTGGAAGATGCTTTAAGGGCAGGATTAATAAGTATCAATGATATTCCTAAAGAAATAAGAAATATTCTTGGAGAAACAAAATCAGAAAGGATAACTACACTAGTAAAAAGTGTAATTTTTTCAACTATGGAAAACAATTATCAACACATTGTAATGGAAGAAAAGATTTATAAAGCTATGTATGATTTAAGGGATTGGCTTTTTGAGAATGTTTACCTTAGCCCTCCAGTTGTTAAAGAAGTAGAAAAAAGTAAGAAGATGGTAAAAATACTGTATGAATATTACTTAGAAAATTATGAAGAAATTCCTTTTTATGAAGAATATTTGAAATTATGGGGAGAATATTCTCCTCAAGAAGCATCTGTAGATTATATAGCAGGAATGACAGATAGATATGCAATAAAAAAATTTCAAGACATTTATATCCCAAAAAGCTGGCATATTTGATTTTTGTGTAGTAGTATAATTAAAAACAATTATTAATGGAGGTTTGAGATATGGAAAGTCCTTGGACTGCATTTATTGTTATGACAGCTTTTGCAATTGTAACTGCTATTGTTGCATTTCTTGGGGGAGCTTTAAAGAAAGCTGAAGATTAAGAGTATTATAAAAAGTGAGTTTTAACCCTTCAACTATAAGCAATATATTCTTTTTCCTTTTTCTTCTTTCTTTTTTATTTTTAGGATACTTACTTTTTGCTCCATTTTTAAAAATTATTTTAATAAGTATTTTCATTGTTGCAATTTTATATCCTATTTATATAAGGCTCAAGGTTAAAATAAAGTCGGAAATCTTAGCCTCTTTGATTACAACACTTCTTGTGGTGTTTTTTCTATTAATTCCATCAATTTTAATAGTTGTTGTTTTTACAAATCAGCTTATCCAGCTTTATCCAATATTAATTGAGCATATTTCTAAAGCTGAAAATTTTGACAGTTTTATAAAAAGTTTCCCAATTTTGTCTGGCTTATATGAAAAATTAGAAAAATTAACCACAAACTTTAATATTGATTTACACGAGACAATTAAAAATATAGTTGCAATAGGACTTGATTTTCTTATTTCTCAGGGAAAAAATATTTTTATTAACTTTACCTTAGTTCTTATAGGAATAGCGTTTATAGCAATTACAGTTTTTTTCTTATTTAAAGATGGACATCTACTTTATAAAAAGATTTACAGTTTGATTCCTCTACCTGAAAAAGAAAAAAACTATATTATTCAATCTTCTTATAATGCTATACAAGGGGTTGTTCTAGGTTCAGTATTTACAGCAATAGCTCAAGGGATATTATCTTTTATCGGATACTATTTTGCAGGTGTTAACTTTTCATTATTCTGGGCAATATTAACATTTTTTGCAGCATTTTTCCCAATTGGTGGTGCAGCACTGGTTTGGGTTCCAATTGCTATTTATTTATTCTTTGCAAAAGGTTTATTAGTTGGAGTTTTATTTGGGCTTTGGGGAACATTTGTTATTTCTACAGTAGATAACATAATAAAACCAATAGTCATAGGTGAAAAAACAAATTTACATCCAATTATTTTTGTTTTTGCAATTCTTGGTGGATTAAATCTTTTTGGTTTTGTAGGTCTATTTATTGCTCCGATAATAGTTGTTGTAATAGATAATCTTTTAAATATATATAAAGAAAGGTATGTTCAGGGGGCTTAAAAGTTTCCAAAACCCCCAAAACCAAATCCAAATCCACCAAATCCTTGATTATCTTGCTTGATATATCCTTTTTGTTTAGCGTAGAATTCTATCTGAGTAATATCCTGTTCTACTGGGATTTCTTTAGGGCACATAAAAGTGCAGTATTTACAATGAACACAGCTTGAAATTTTATTTTCATCAACAGCTAATTTTACCCTTTCATCTTCTAATGAATCGTTTTTATCTTTCCAAAATCTAAATATTTTTACAAAATTAATTGGACCTCCAAAATCTTTATCTGCTTCAAAAGCAGGGCAAGCACTATAGCAAGCCCCACAAAGTATACAATCTGTTTCCTTTTCAAATTTCTTTAAATCTTCAGGATAAACAGGTTGCCATTCTTCTCTTGGAACAAGCCAAGGCTTTGCTAATTTGAGCTTTTCTAAGAATACAGATTGGTCTGTAACCAAATCTTTGATAACTGGAAGGTTAGAAGCTGGTTCTATTAATACTTCGTTATTTTCATTGAGTAAATCTTTTACTTTTGTCTTACAAGCTAGAACATGTCTATCTCCAACTTTTACTGCACAGGTTCCACAAATTGCACTTCTACATTGAACTCTAAAACTTAAAGAAGGGTCAATATTATCTTTTATATACATTAGAGCTTCTACAACTGTGGTTCTATCTTCTATATTAAGTTTAAAATTGTCAATTTTATCTTCTTTACCATTAAACCTTTTTATCTTTATATTTACTTCCAATGTCCTACCTCTAAATTAAAGTTTTAACTTCACATTATAAGCTTAATCTTCTAATGTTGAAATATCTCCAAGTGGCATTCCAAGTTCTTTAGCTTTTAAAACTCTTCTCATAATTTTTCCACTTCTTGTTTTAGGAAGTTTTTCTACAAATTCTATCTCATCAGGCACTGCTAAAGAACCAAGTTCTTTTCTTACACATTGTTTAATATCATCTTTTAGCTCATCACAAGGGTTTACTCCTTGCTTTAAAATTACAAATGCTTTTATTGATTCTCCTTTTATTTCATGAGGTTTACCAATTACAGCAGCTTCTGCAACTGCTTCGTGAGCTACTAATGCACTTTCTACTTCTGCAGTTCCTATTCTATGTCCTGATACATTAATAACATCATCAGCCCTTCCTAAAATCATAATATATCCATCTTCATCTTTTGTTGCCATATCTCCTGCAAAGTAATACTGGCCTATTTCTGACCAGTATTTATTAAATCTTTCTGGTTCTCCCCAACAAGTTCTAAGTGCAGAAGGCCAAGGCTTTTTAATTACTAAGTATCCAACTTCATTAGGTTTTACAGGGTTTCCATTTTTATCAACAACATCTGCCTCTATTCCAAAGAATGGTTTTCCTGCTTTTCCTGGTTTTTGAGGATAAGCTGGAACTGTAGTAATCATATGCCCACCTGTTTCTGTCTGCCACCATGTATCAACAATAGAGCAGTTTTTTCTTCCTATGTTTTCGTAATACCAAATCCACGCTTCTGGATTTATTGGCTCTCCCACAGAACCTAAAACTCTAAGTGATGATAAATCATATTTAGCTGGCCATTCCTCTCCATATTTCATAAATAATCTTATTGCTGTTGGAGCAGTGTAGAAAATATTTACTCTATATTTTTCTATAATAGACCACCATCTTCCTGGGTCTGGATAATCTGGAGCTCCTTCTGCTATTACAGATGTAGTTCCAACAGATAATGGACCATAAACCATATAACTGTGTCCTGTTATCCATCCTGGGTCTGCTGTGCACCAGTAAATATCATCTTCGTGTATGTCAAAAACATATTTCGTAGTAATATGAGTGTAAAGGTTATATCCTCCTGTTGTATGTAAAACTCCTTTTGGTTTTCCTGTAGAACCAGAAGTGTATAAGATAAATAACGGGTCTTCTGCATCCATTATTTCTGGCTCGCATTCAGGAGATTGGTCTTTTATAAGACCATAAAAATCTATTTCGTTTTCTTTTAAGTCTAGATTATCTCCTTCCCTTTGTAAAACTACAACTTTTTCGACAAAGTCTAACTCTTTAACTGCTTCATCTACCACTGATTTTAAATCTATTTTTTTACCTCTTCTTTTTGTCCATGTTGATGTAATAACTAATTTTGCTTTTGCATCTTCTATTCTCATTTTTAAAGCATTTGCACTAAAACCTGCATAAACTACAGAGTGTATAGCTCCTATCCTTGCACAGGCAAGCATAGTTGCAAGTTGTTCAACTACTAATGGCATATAAATAACAACTCTGTCTCCTTTTTTGACACCTAAACTTTTTAATCCATTAGCGATTTTATTTACAAGTTCTAAGAGTTCTCCATAAGTGTATTTCTTTTCGTTTCCATCTTCGTCTGTCCATATATAAGCAAGCTTATTCCTTTTACCATTCTTTACATGCCTATCAAGGCAATTGTATGTAATGTTTAATTTGCCGCCAATAAACCATTTATATGTTGGATAGTTCCACTCAAAAACTTTATCCCATTTTTCAAACCAGTGGAGTTCCTTTTCTGCCATTTGTGCCCAGAAATTTTCTGGGTCTTCTATAGATTTTTTGTAAAGCTCATCAAATTCTTCTTTCGTTATTAATGCTCTTTCTAAAACTTTCGGTGGTGGATTGTAGATTTTGTCTATCTTTAAAAGAATTTCATTTTTTTCTGCCATAGCTACCCTCCTAAACTATATCTTTTTTATCAATCTTACAATAAATTTGGCTTATTTTTATTATTTGTATCAGGTTTCAATATAATTTATATTGATTATTTTCATATATAGAAGTATATTTTTAATGATAATTACTATTCTCAGTAGGAGCAAACGATGAAAAAAGCTTTATTAAGTTTATTTTTAATTCTAATAGTTTTTGGAGTTTCTTTATCAAAAGGGATAAAAGCAAAAGATTTTGCACTTCCTGATGAAAATGGAAAAATAGTTAAACTTAGTGATTTAAAAGGTAATGTGGTTGTTCTAATATTTTGGTCAACAACCTGTAGAACCTGTAAAAAAGAGCTACCTCAAATTTCCGTTTTGCAAGGTGAATATGATAATAAACCTATAAAATTTTATGCAATAGTTATCAACACTAAAGACTTAAATGAAATAAAGAAAACCAAAGAAGAATGGGGTTTTGATATTCCTGTTTTAATTGGAAATTTTGAAGTTAAAAAAAACTATAGAATTATAGGGACTCCTATAACATATGTGATAGACAAAGATGGTAAAATTAAAAGGTTTTTCTTAGGAGAAGTTTCCTTAAAAAGATTAAAAAAGGCAATAGATAAAGCCTTAGAAGGTTAATAAGGAGGGAATAAATATGTTTGAAGATATTACAGTTTGGGCTGCATTTATAGCTGGATTTTTAAGTTTTGTTTCTCCATGTGTATTACCAATAGTACCTGCGTATTTATCTTATATTACAGGAGCTAGTGCGAACACAATTAATGAGGAGCAAAAGTTTAATATAAAAGCTGTAATTCCTGTTTTATTTTTTGTTGCTGGATTTTCCACTGTATTTATTTTAATGGGTGCTTCTGCTTCTTTTATAGGTCAGCTTTTTGTTGAATATAAAGAATATATAGCTAAAGTAGGTGGTGCTTTAGTTGTATTTTTTGGCCTTCACTTTACTGGTTTATTTATTAGACCTAACTTTGAAAAATTAATGTACTCAATCGGCTTAATTATCTTCGCATTATTTAGCTTCAATATTTTTTCTAAAGATACATTTTTCACATTGGCAGGTATATGGGCTATTGTAATGGCTTTATACTTTTTAAAAGCTCACGAATTTTTATATAGGCAATTTAGAGTAGAGAAAAGCACTAAAGCTTCAGTTTTAAGCTCTTATATTGTAGGGCTTACCTTCGGGGCTGGATGGAGCCCGTGTATAGGGCCAATTCTTGGTTCAATTTTAATGCTTGCAATGAATGAAGAATCTATAGGGCAGGGTATGCTTTTACTTGGGGCCTATTCTCTTGGTCTTGGAATACCTTTTATTTTAGCTGGAGTTTTATGGACAGCTTTCTTAAATATGGTTCAAAAATTTGGTAGATTCTTTGAAATTGTAGAAATAGTTGGTGGAGCTCTGTTAATAATTTTAGGATTAATGCTTGCAACAGGTAACTTAGAAGCTATATCTTCAGCGTTAACTGGATAATTTTTTAATTAATTCTGGAAGCTTGTAAATATAAAGCATTATTTTTTTCCATCTATTCCATTCTACAGCGTTAAATCCGGAGCCATAGATTCCGGATTTTTCTATATTTTTTCCAACTCCTGACTTGGCAGTAATTATTACATTGTCTGTTATATTAATATGGTCAGCTACACCAACCTGACCTGCCAGTATACAGTTATTGCCAACTTTTGAGCTTCCTGCAATTCCTACCTGAGAAACAAGGATAGTGTTTTTACCAATAACAACATTATGTCCTAGCATAACTAGATTATCTATTTTTGTTCCTTCTTTTACTATAGTTTCATCAAGCATTGCTCTATCTATTGTTGTATTAGCTCCTATTTCTACATTATCCTCTATGATTACTTTCCCTATATGTTTTATTTTTTTATGTTCTCCATTCTCTTGATAGTATCCAAATCCATCAGAAGCTATAACTGCTCCAGAGTGTATAATTACATTATTTCCAATAACAGTGTCCTTATATATACTGACTCTAGGATAGAGAATAACATTATCACCAATTTTTGTATTTTGACCTATATATGTAAATGGATAAATTTTTGTATTATTTCCTACTTTCACATTATCTTCAATAACCACATAGTCTCCTATGTAAACATTTTCTCCTAGTTTTACATTTTTACCTAAAATTGCAGTTTTGCTTATTTGAGATTTTTTTTCTTCTTCTTTGTATAAAATGTCTATAAGTTTATAAAAAATACTTTTTGGGTCTTTTGCTATTAATTGGGGTATATCTAACCCTTCAATATATTCAAAAGTCAATATTGCTGAAGCTTTAGTATTAACAGCATCTTTCAAATGTTTTTTATCTGCTACAAAAGTAATACTTCCTTCCTTTGAATTTTCTAAGCTGGATACACTGGTTATTTCTATATCTTCTTTTAAGTTTTTTATTTCTAAATTAAATAATTTTGCTATTTCACTTACTTTCATTTTTCTTACCATCTAGTAATTTCATAATTTCATCAGTAATATCTATACTTTTATCTGCATATAAAATAGGGCTAACCATTGCATTAAAGAAAACTATATCTATTCCATTTTTTTGAGAGTATTCTTTTACTACTAGTTTTATTTTTTTAGCTAATTTATTTTCAGCAGATTTTTTCATATCATTTAAAGTTGTTTGAGCTTCAATTGTTAGCTTTTGAATTTCTGCTCTTAATTTTTCAATTTCCTTTTCTTTTTCTTTTTTAGCTTGCTCACTTAAAAGAGGACTTTCTAGTTGTTTTTTTACTTCTTTAATTTTTTCCTCAATTTTTTTTGCTTTTTCTTTGTAATAATTAAATTTTTCTTCTATCTCTTTTCTTAGCTTTTTTCCTTCTTCAGATTCATTCATTACTTTAAGCAAATCAACATATGCATATTTACTTTGAGCAAATGAAAATGAAAAACTTAAAATTAAAACCAGTATTGGTAAAAATAATTTAAGCTTCATTAAAAACTCCTTTTTTTCTTTATACTAACAAATTTTTTACCCTTTGGACAACCTCTTTTAAATTTTGTGAAACTTCAGGTATATAAGGCTGTTCATTTTCTATATCTTTAATGCTTTCTGGTAAAACTTTTAAAGAATTTATAGATTTTTCTCTAATTTCTTTTATATCTGGTAATTTATATAATAAATTGCCATCTTTTATTATTTCTTTTAACATAGGTTTTCCTAAGTCTTCATTAGATAGACCTATTGTATCTTCTTGAAAATATCCATTTTCAAAATTTCTAAATACCTGTTTTTTTGAAGGTAAATAAGTCTTTTTTGAACTTAGCTTCATAACAGGTCTATCATCATATTGAACCAGTTTATAGGCACAATCTAGATAAGGAACATCTGCAGAGACTACTAGTTTTGTTCCAACTCCATAACCATTTATTGGTGCATTACTTTCTTCTAAATCTTTAATTTTGTATTCATCAATTCCTCCACTTGCAATTATTATGCTATCTTTAAAACCATTTTCATCTAAAATTTTTCTAACTTCTTTTGAAAGTTTTACTAGATCTCCACTATCTATTCTTACACCTTTTAATTTAATTCCAAGTTTTTTTGCTGTTTCAATAGCTTTTTTTGCACCTTCTATAGTATTAAAAGTATCTATAAGTAATATAGTATTTTCTGGATAGTTTTTAGCAAAAGCCTCAAATGCTTTTTCTTCCTCTTCAAAAGATAAAATAAAAGAATGAGCCATTGTCCCAACTATTGGAATATTGAAGAGTTTGCCTGCTAAAACATTTGAAGTTCCATAAAATCCTCCAATATAAGATGCTCTTGCAGACTTTAATCCTGCATCTGTTCCGTGTGCCCTTCTAAGACCAAAATCTACTAATAGTTTTTCTTCTGCAACTGA
Source organism: Hydrogenothermaceae bacterium (assembly GCA_015490675.1). Taxonomy (GTDB): domain Bacteria; phylum Aquificota; class Aquificia; order Aquificales; family Hydrogenothermaceae; genus Hydrogenothermus. Next base: position 1,234 of record WFXI01000251.1, on the reverse strand, counting down.
ATAACATCTTAATGCTTTTGTGGCAACTAAAATTTGGATTTGGAGTGTGTTTATTAAAAATGTTTCTATAATTTGTGCTTCTATAATAGGAGCTTCTATAACAACAACTGGTTCATTTGCGAAGAAAAATTCGCCTTCTTCAAAAGAATATAGATTTCCTGTAAATTTGAAATTTGAAAGGTAATGTAAAAACTCATCATTAAACAAATTTGTGCTTTTTAAGAAGTCTAAATCTTCCTGTGTGAATTTAATATTTTGTAAGTAGTAAACTAATTGCTCTAATCCTGCGAAAATAAAGTAAGGTCTTTTTTTTGTTGGTCTAACAAAAAAATCAAAAACTGCTGTTTTATTATGCTTTTCATTAAAGTAAACCTGAGCCATAGTAAGTTCATATAAATCTACTAATATAGACATATTGTTGTTATTAACAAATCCGAATTCCATTTATTGCCTCTTTATCTGGTATAGATGGTAAAATTATATCTAACATTCAAAAAAATTACTTGGAGGAAAAAATGCCTGTAAGAGTGGCTATTAATGGTTTTGGTAGAATTGGTAGAAATTTTTTTAGAGCTTGTTTAGAGAATGAAGAAATTGAAGTTGTAGGAATTAATGATTTAACAGATGCTTATACTTTGGCACATTTATTAAAATATGACTCTGTTCACGGAAAAATAAACGCAGATGTTAGGGCAGAAGAAAATGCAATTGTTGTAAATGGAAAAAAAATAAACATTACTGCGATAAAAGACCCTGCACAACTTCCTTGGAAAGATTTAGAAGTTGATATTGTTATAGAATCTACTGGAGTATTTAGAGATAGAGAAGGAGCAGGAAAACATCTAGAAGCAGGAGCTAAAAGAGTTATAATTTCTGCTCCTGGGAAAAATCCAGATTTAACAGTAGTTTTAGGAGTAAATGAAAACCAATATGACCCTTCAAAGCATTACATTATTTCAAATGCATCTTGCACAACTAACTGTTTAGCTCCAGTTGCTAAAATTTTGAATGATAACTGGGGAATAGTTCAGGGTTATATGGTGACAGTTCACGCATATACTAATGACCAAAGAATTCTAGACTTACCTCATAAAGATTTAAGAAGAGCAAGAGCTGCAGCAGTTAATATAATTCCAACAACAACAGGAGCAGCAAAAGCAGTGGGTGAAGTTTTACCAGAATTAAAAGGTAAATTAGACGGAACTGCAAGAAGAGTGCCTGTTGCAGATGGTTC
>WFXI01000250.1 GCA_015490675.1 Hydrogenothermaceae bacterium | reverse complement strand
TATTGAAGATTTTGAAGATGTAAAAGAACTACCTCAATCAGACCTAGAAAGTGCGAAAGTAGAAAAAGATGGAAAAACAGTTTATAGATTTACTTTGCAACAGCCATCATACATTGCATATATGACATATGGTTCTAACAGACAAAAAAGAGAAGAGCTTTATAAAGCTTATACAACTAGAGCTCCTGAAAATGACAAAGTCTTAGAGGAAATTCTTGCTTTAAGATATGAAAAAGCTAGAATGCTTGGATTTAAGAACTATGCAGAGCTTTCTCTAAAGAAAAAAATGGCACAATCTCCAGAAGAAGTTATTAACTTTTTAAGAGAATTAGCCAGAAAAAGTAAACCTCAGGCAGAAAGAGAGTATGAAGAGCTTAACCAGTTTGCAAAAAAACTTGGACTAACTGATGATGTTAAAGCATATGATTTTGCATATTACTCTGAAAAATTAAAAAAAGAAAAATTCAATGTAAGTGATGAACTTTATAAACCATATTTTGAAAAGGAAGCAACAATCGAAGGACTGTTTAATTTTCTAAACAAATTATTTAAATTAGAATTTGAAAAAGTAAATGTTCCTGTATGGCACCCATCTGTTAATGTATATCACATATACAGAAAAGGTAAGTTAATTGGTAGATTATATATGGATTTAGAAGCTAGAAAAGGCAAAAGGGATGGTGCCTGGATGGATGAATGGGTAGTCCATCACGAAACCTCAAAAGGAGAAATTTATCCTGCAGTTGCTTTTATTGTTGCAAACTTTGCACCAGCAACAGAAAATACCCCATCACTTTTAAGACCTTACGATGTTGAAACATTATTCCACGAAATGGGACATGCTTTACATCACTTAGTTAGTGAAGTTAAAGAGCCATTTGTTAGTGGAATTTCAGGTGTAGAATGGGATGCTGTAGAATTTCCATCTCAGTTTTTAGAAAAATTTGCCTATGAGCCATCTGTTTTAAAAACTTTTGCAAAACATTACAAAACAGGTGAACCAATTCCTGACGAAATGATACAAAATCTAAATAATGCTAAAAATTTCCAGTCTGCACTTGCAATGGTTAGACAGTTAGAGTTTGCATTGTTTGATATGTTAATCCATATGGACAAATACAATGCAAAACAGGTTCAAGAAATATTAAACCAAGTTAGAGAAGAAGTTGCAGTTATTAAACCTCCTGAATATAACAAATTTCAGTGGTCATTTGGTCATATTTTTGCTGGTGGTTATGCTGCTGGATATTATAGCTATAAATGGGCAGAGGTATTATCTGCAGATGCATACTTTATGTTTGTTGATAACGGAATATATAATGATGAAGTTGCAGAAAGCTTTTATGAAGAAATTTTAACAAAAGGTGGAAGTAGGCCTGCTTCTGAGCTTTTTGAGAATTTTGCAGGTAGAAAACCAGATATAGATGCCTTACTTAGATTAAGTGGAATTACTTCAAACTAAAGGCATTTTTAACACTTTTCTAACTTCTGCTATTGTAGCCCTCGTGGCTTCTTCCAATATCAGTTTCCCGTATTTTTCAGTTGCAAGCCACGGGGCTGAGCCCATTCTCCCATCTGGAAAAACTTTTTTAAACTCTTCTTTTGATAATGGCCAGTAAAACTCTTTATCTTCAACTTCCTTTTCATTTTTTGGTTTATTCTTAAAAGCATCAGGTCTTAAATATTTAGTTATTGAAACCTCCGAAGGTGTAGCGTGATGTCCTTCTTTGTCTTCAAATAACTCTTTTGCAAGATTTAGAACATCTCCAAGCAAAAACCAAGAAATTATAGTAAATATTCCTTTTTTTCCTTCATATTTTAGCTGGTCAAAAGCATTTTTAGCAGGATTTATATTTCCTCCGTGTCCATTTATGTAAATAATCCTTTTAAAGCCGTGGTCAAGTAAAGAAGTTGTTATGTCTTTAATTACTTTTGTAAAAGTTTCAGGGGATAAAGTAACAGTTCCACTAAATCCCATATGGTGCTGTGACATACCATAAGGCAATGTTGGTGCAACAAGTAAATCTAATCTCTTGCCAACTTCTCTTGCAATGCTTTCAGCTGTTATAAAATCTGTCCCAATTAATCCATAAGGGCTATGTTGTTCTACAGAGCCAATAGGAATAAGTATTGTATCTTTTTCTGCTAAATAACTTTCTACTTCTACATAAGATAAATTTTCAAGAAGCATTATTTTCCACCTTCAAATAGTATTTAAATTTATTAAAATTTCTCACTTTTTTTAGCTGTGATATATCTTTAATATAGCCTAATTTTTTCCTTAATTTAAGAATTTTTAAAGCAGTTTTTTTACCTATGTATGGCACAGCTACAAGCTCTTTAAATGTAGCTTTATTTACATCTAGCTTTACATCATTTTTAGAATACAAATTTGATGGTTTAAAGAAAAACATAGAAAACCCTATAGCAAAAGCAACAACTACTAAAACACCTATCTTTTGAAATGAAAATAAATCTTCATTAATCATATAAGCTCTTCTCTACCTGTTAACTCGTGTTTTAGCCCAATAATATCTTCTATTAGTTCCATATCATCTCTTGTAATTCTAACATCTTTGTCAGCTTTAACTAGGAAAAATGGATAGCCAGACGGTGAAAGGTATGTTAAATAATCTATTATTTCCTCTGGCTTAATGGTTTCTTTTTCTGGATTTTCATACACTTCAATTAGGAATACATTTCTTGTGTTTTTGTATCTACTGTAAAAATATTGAATAGATACCTCTTTTAATGCAGTTGCTTTATCTTTTTCTACTTTTTCAAATATTTCTGAAAACTCCCATTCTTGTGTTTTTGCCTTGTTTTCCATAGATACATACTTAGGTGTACTATAACCATTTGTATCTGTGTATTTATAAAAAATTCTCATATCTGGAACAGAAGCGTTAAATATTTGTGTGTCTGTAGACGTTTTTCCTATTCCTACTATGTAAGGATTCCAATCTAGTTCATAAAAAAGCTCATAGAGTAATAAAAAATATTCGAAATATGCAAGCTTAGATAAAATAGCCTCTAAAATGTCCCTTTGTGGTTTTGTTTCTAGTCTTTCAGGTATTAGCTTAATGGCCTTTTCCACAACTTCATCAGAAAAAGAAGCTATATCATAATCGTATAAAATAGGTTTTATATCTTTGATTAGCTCTCCAGATAATTCTGCTAATTTTCCTGAAAACTCTTTTTTTGTAAACCAATTTGTTTTTGGAGCAGAAATAATGAATTTTGAAGAAAGGGTTCCATCTAAAATTAAAAGCTCAGGTTTCACCTTTCTTGCAAGATTTAAAAGTGCCTTTAATTCACACAGAAACATAAGTAATCTAAAATAACTGTCTACCCTTTCTGAAGCTTTTATTACAGAAATATCAACTTCTGCCACTTGTTCTTCATATTCAGTTTTATCTATATCCTGTCCATATGCATATCCAGCAACAGAAAAAAGGTAAAACCCAAGATAAAACCTTTTGTTTATAGAACCATCTTCACTTATTGCAAAAATTGGCTTTTCTACAGATTCATAGTTAACCCAATATTTTTCAACTTCTTCTTTAGAAATATTATCTTGTATTGAGGGAATAATTTTATCTAGTCTGCTTTTTAAATTTTCAGCTTTAAGATAAAGCTTTTGTAACATTATTTGTCTAAACCTTCTTCTTTTACTTCTTCTTCCAGTGGCTCATACTCAGGAAGTAAACTTTCTTCTAGATAATCTCTATAGTAAGAATCTGGTGTTAATTGATATTTTTCCGCTTCCTGTGCGTGCTTGATACATAAAGTAGTCCAAGGAATAGCCTCTAGTCTTTTTTCTTCTATAGGATTTCCACAAACTTCACAATACCCATATGTTCCATTTGCAATTCTTTCTAATGCTTTGTCTATTTCTCTTAAAATCTTTATTTCTACATCTTCTAGTTCACTTAAAATTATCTCATTGTAGTCAATTCTCGCATAATCATCTAATTCTTCAGGTATTTCATAACCTTCTTCTTTTAATTGTTTGATTATATTTTCCTGTTCAAAAACCCTTTTTAAAATTTCTTCCTTCTTTTTTAAAAGTAGATTTTTAAAATGTTCAAGTTTTTCTTGATTCATAAGAAACCCTCCATTTATCTTTTTTTACAAATTAAGCCTTTTTAATTTAAAAATCAAGAAAGTTACTAGATTTTAAAGTTTCTAATGCTTTATATTCAGTTAAATCTATACCTATTGGTGTTATAGAAACATATCCTTCTTTAACTGCCGTATAATCTGTATCTTTTTCACACTGGGAATTTAAATCTTCTTTACCACCTATCCAGTAATAAACTTCTCCAGAAGGAGCTATATATTCTTTTATTTCTTCTTTATAAGCTCCTCTACCTATCCTTGTTAATCTATATCCTTTTATTTTTTCCTCTGGTAAGTTTGGAAAACTAATATTTAAAAATACCCCTTCTGGTAAACCACTTTTTAACACTTTTTCAATAATTTTGAAAGCCATCTTAGAAATTTGATAAAAATCCACATTTTTTGATGAAGAAGGTGATAAAGCTATAGATGGTATTTTAAAAAATGTTCCTTCTCTAGCTGCTCCAACTGTTCCAGAATAAAATACATCTCTACCTAAATTTGGACCTGTGTTTATTCCTGATATCAACAAATCAGGTTTTTCTTCTTTTAGTATTATGTAATATCCTAAGTGAACACAATCTGCAGGAGTTCCATCTACAACATAGTAAAAATTTTCTTTGTATTTTTCTATTTTTAAAGGTCTTGTAAATGTTAAAGAATGGCTAGTTCCTGACATATTTCTATCAGGAGCTACTGTAATAACTTCAAATCCCTTTTCTATCAAAAAATTTCTTATTGCATTTAATCCTGCTGATAAATACCCGTCATCATTAACAAGTAAAACCCTTTTTTTCATAAAATTTCCCCTAAACTTTTTAATATAAAAACTATTCCTGTTAATATTATTGCAATAGAAACGATTTCTTTAAATACTTTTGTAGGAAGTTTTAAGCTTAGCTTATGTCCAATATACATACCTAAAACTGTCGCAGGAATTCCCCAGAGGATAATATCCATATTAAAAAGACCTCTTAAATTTTCAGAATATAGGTAGAAAATTATTCTTTCTACATTTAAAACAGAAAAAATAAATGAAACAACAAACTTAAAATGTTCCTTATCTTTTAAAACCTGATTGAAATATAAAACATGAATAGGACCAGAAGCTCCAATAAGACCAGACATAATACCACCAAACAAACCTGTAAAAGTTAAAAATAATTTTTTGTTTTTTATTAAGATTTGTTTTATAACAC
>WFXI01000249.1 GCA_015490675.1 Hydrogenothermaceae bacterium | reverse complement strand
GTAGTAAATGACCATGTAATTATTCCACCTGCAACAAGTAAGCAAGAAGCTCAAGAAAGATTAGAAAAAGCAAAATCTGGAGAAATTGAATGTTTCGATTGGTGGTTCTGCCATAAGAAAATATAAAGTTTGGGGGGATTATGAAACCCCCCTATTTTATTTTTTTATTGTCTATTTACTACTTTTTGTAGTTTATATTAAAATGTTAAAATACTAAAAACTTCTAGATAAGGATGTAGCTATGAGCAGATTTGATGAACTTGCAAAAATATGGGACGAAGCATCATACAGGGTAGAAAACGCTAAAAAAATAGGACAGGCGATTGTTGAAAATATCCCTTTAAAGGAAAACTGGGAAATTTTAGATTTTGGAGCAGGAACAGGACTATTAACATTTTATATACAGCCTTATGTAAAGGCTATTGATGCTGTTGATAATTCTAAAGGTATGCTTGAAAAATTAGAAGAAAAAGCTAAAAATGCAGGTGTATCAAACATAAATCCTGTTTTTAAAGATTTAGAGAAAGACGACCTAGGAGAAAATAAGTATGATGCAATTATAAGCAGTATGACGCTACACCATATAAAAGATGTAGTAAGTTTTTTAAAAAAATTAAATAAAGCTTTAAAAGATGGAGGATATATTGCAATAGCAGATTTAGAAAAAGAAGAAGGAGATTTTCACTCTGATAATGAAGGAGTTTATCACTTTGGTTTCTCAAAAGAAGAATTAGAAAATTACTTTAAAGAAGCAGGTTTTAAAGATTTTAAATTTATGATAGTAAATAAAATCTATAAAAATAACAAGGAATATCCAGTTTTTCTAGCAGTAGGTAAAAAGTGAAACTTTCTCAAATAGCAAAAATAACCAAAGCAAAAGCTAATATAAAAAAGGATAAATTTATAAAAAAATTTGTAATAGACAGCAGACAAATTCAAAAAGACGATTTTTTTGTTCCATTAAAAGGTTCAAAATTTGATGGACATCAGTTTATAGAAGAAGCTTTAAAAAATGGAGCGAGTGGAAGTTTTTCTTCAAAAGATATAAATCTAGAAAATGTCTTAATAGTAAAAGATACTTTACAGGCTCTAACAGATGTTGCAAAGTATAAAAAAAACTTAATACAAACAAAAATTGCGATAACAGGAACAGCAGGTAAAACTACTACAAAAGAGCTTCTTTCTTTTGCACTAAGTAAATTCTTTGATATTTACTACACAAAAGGAAATTACAACAATCAAATAGGACTTCCTTTAACTTTAGCAAATATAGATAAAGAGTATAAATACGGAATTTTTGAGCTTGGAGCCAGTAAAAAGGGAGATATAGAGTATCTTTCAAATATTTTAGAGCAAGATATCGCAATAATTACAAATGTTGGCTATGGGCATATTGCAGGTTATAAAAATTTTGATGAGTTGTTAAATGAAAAATTAAATATATCAAAACCAGCTCAAATTACTATAATTAATGAAAATTTGAAAGATTATGTAAATAAAAAAAGTTTAATATTTGGATATAACGATTTTTGTAATGTACAAATTTTAGAAACTAATCTTAATAATGATGGAACTTATGGAAAGGTAAAATTAGATAATAAGATATTTGAAATACATTTTCCTTTTTTCAATCTAAAAATTATAGAAAATGCATCAATAGTTTTTCTAATTTTTAAACTTTTAGGTTTGGATATTTATAAATTACCTGAAATTTTTAAACAGTTTGAACCTTTAAAGGGTAGAGGAAATATAGAAAAAATAGGAAATTTAACAATAATAGACGATACTTATAATGCAAATCCAAACTCTGTAAAAAATGCAATACAAACACTAAACAAACTACAGGGAGAAAAAATTCTTGTTTTAGGGGATATGCTTGAGCTTGGAGAATTTTCTAAAGAAAAACATAAAGAAATAGGTGAGTATATTTTAAAAACTACCATTAATAAGGTATATCTTTATGGAGAGGAAGTTAAATATATGTATGAGGTTTTAAAAGATAAAAAGCAAGTTAAAATTCTTGAAAAAGAAAAAATATGCGAAGAGCTAAAAAATTTAAATGAAAATCATTTTGTTTTAATAAAAGGTTCTAGAAGTATGAAAATGGAAGAGATTATAGAGTGTTTAAAAGGGGGATTTTCCCCCTGAAGTCTTATTTATTAAATCTTTCTAAATCCTGTTTTATAGCTTCCTTTGCAACTTCTGCAGATTTAAATTCTTTAACTTTTACCCACTTTCCTTTTTCTAGCTCTTTATAGTGTTCAAAAAAGTGTTTAATTTTTTCTAATGTAGCTTCCGGTAAATCATTTACATCATTAACATTGTCAAATGTCCTGTCTAACTTAGAAACAGGAACAGCAATTATCTTTGTATCAATTCCTTCCTCATCTTCCATTTCAAGCATTCCTATAGGTCTAGACCTTATTACACTTCCAGGAGCTACAGGCTGGCTAGAAATTACTAATACATCTGTAGGGTCTCCATCTTCTGCAAGTGTATTAGGTATAAATCCATAATTAAATGGATAATACATAGCTGTAAATAAAAATCTGTCAACAAAAACTGCTCCACTTTCTTTATCTACTTCGTATTTAATAGAGCTTCCCTGAGGAATTTCAACAACTACATAGATATCTTCTGGAGGATTTTTACCTGCAGGTATTTTTGTTAAATCCATCAACTTACCCCTTTATTATTTTTAATACAAAATATTTTAACACTTGTATTAAAATAGATAAAAACAACAATCAGGAGTTTTTAATTTGAAAAAGAGTATAACTTTAACTTCTGGGGTAATTATTTTATTTATTGCTGGATTTTTATTTGGAATTAATGCGAAAACAGAAAAAGATACATCTCAGGATATTGAATATTTAGGTTTATTTACGCAGGTTTATAAAATTGTAAAAGATTACTATGTTGAACCTGTAGAGTCTAAGAAGCTTATATATGGCTCACTAAAAGGAATGTTATCATCACTAGACCCCTTCTCAGCATATTTTCCTCCTGATGAATGTAAAGAATTTACTACAGAAACCCACGGTGAGTTTGGTGGTCTTGGTATAGAAATAATGATGGAAAACCATAAACTAATAGTTGTCTCCCCTATTGAAGACACTCCTGCTTGGAGAGCTGGGATAAAATCTGGAGATATTATTCTGGAAATAGATGGAAAACCTGTTGAAAAAATGACTCTTATTCAAGCTGTTAAACTAATGAGAGGAAAACCTGGAACAAAGGTTACTCTTACAATCTGGAGAAAAGGGCTAGAAAAACCTATAAAAGTAACTATCGTAAGGGATATTATCAAAATCAAAAGCGTAAAAACGAAAGAGTTAGAAAATGGAGATATTGGATACATAAGACTAACCCAATTTCAAGAAAACTCTGCAGAAGATTTTGAAGAAGCTTTAGAAAAATTTAAGGATAAAAAAGGAATAATAATAGATTTAAGAAATAATCCTGGAGGTCTTTTAACAACTGCGATTGCAATTGCAGATATGCTTTTACCTGAAGGCAAATTAATTGTTTATACAAAAGGAAGAACTCCAAGAAGTAATGAAAAATTTTATTCAGAAAGCCCACCACTAGTTCCTGAAGATTTACCAATTGTTTTAATTGTAAACAAAGGTTCTGCAAGTGCTTCTGAAATATTAACAGGAGCTTTAAGAGATAATAACAGGGCTTTAGCTGTTGGTGATAAAACCTATGGAAAAGCATCTGTCCAGACATTAATACCTTTACCAGATAGTTCTTGCTTAAAACTAACAACTGCTCATTACTACACTCCTAGCGGAAAACTAATAATGTATAAAGGAATTACCCCAGATATTGTTGTTCATATGACAGAAGAAGAGGAAAGAGCTAGATTAAAGGCAGAAAGAGATGCAAAACTAAAAGGAAAAAAAGAAAAAATAAAAGACCCACAACTTGATGCAGCTATAAATGCAATAAAAATACTAAATTTTGCGAAAGAAAGTTTTTAAAAGATGAAAATACTTGGAATAGAAACATCCTGTGATGAAACAGCTGTGGCAATTTATGATGAAGATAAGGGATTAGTATCAAATGTTGTTTCATCACAGGTAGAAATACATAAAGAATGGGGAGGAGTTTTTCCAGAGCTTGCCGCAAGAGAACACACAAAAAACATACTACCTGTTTTAGATAAGGCTCTAAAAGATGTAAAGTTAAATTTACAGGATGTAGATGCTATAGCTGTAACTGTAGCCCCTGGATTGATTGTTTCTCTTGTTATAGGTGTAGCTGCTGCTAAAGCATTATCTTTTGCTTTGGATAAGCCTTTAGTTCCTGTTCATCATATTGAAGCACATATTTTTGGTGGGATTATGAATGAAGATATTGAGTACCCTTTTTTAGCTTTAGTTGTTTCTGGTGGGCATACAGAGCTTTATTTAATTGAAGATTTTGAAAAATACAAATATTTAGGTGGGACTTTAGATGACGCTGTTGGAGAAGCTTATGATAAAGTAGCAAGAATGCTTGATTTAGGATATCCTGGGGGACCTGTAATAGACAGTATGTATAATGAAAATTCTGCAACTATAGATTTTCCTACTCCTTTGAAAGGGAAAAGGGAACATAGGTTTAACTTTTCTTTTAGTGGTTTAAAGGCAGAAGTTTTAAGGAAAGTAAATTCTGGTAAGTATTCTAAGGAAGAAATTGCATCAAGTTTTCAAAAAAAAGCTGTTGAAATTCTCGTTAAAAAAAGCATAGATGCAAGCTTAGAATACAATGTAAAGAGTATTGTTGTTGCTGGTGGTGTTTCTGCAAATAAACTTTTAAGAGAGTCTTTATCCAAAGAAGCAGAAAAATTAGGGATAAAAGCAATTTTTCCTCCGTTTTTTCTATGCACAGATAATGCTGGAATGGTTGCTTATACAGGATATAAGAGATTTAAAAAGTCTGGAAAAACTATTGGTTTTGATTTTAAACCCCTTGCAAGAATAAGAATGGATAAGTTT
>WFXI01000248.1 GCA_015490675.1 Hydrogenothermaceae bacterium | reverse complement strand
AATTTCATCTTTATTAAACACTTCTAAAGATGTATCAAAAATAGCTATTCCCGATAGTATTACTTCTGCTCTTTTGTCTTCTATTTGAGGAATTTGCTTTCTTTGAGCTACAGTTAAAGAAGATAATTCCTTAAACCACTTTTTAACTTGCTCTCTTGTTAATTTTTTCTTATGAACCTTTTCTGAAGAATAAGGGAAAATATTATATTCTAAAGCCACTAAAGTTGTTATTGTTCCACCAAGACCTATTAGATATTTAGTATCTTTCATTTTTTCATAGGCTTGTTGTATATAATCTTTTATGTAATTTTTAAGTTCCTCTAATTCTTCTTCAGTTGGCGGGTCATTTTTTATAAATTTTTCTGTTAAACCTACTATTCCAAAGGGAAAAGAGATGCTTTCCTTTAAGCTGAATTTTCCATTTTCTTTAACTGCATAAGCATACTCTGTGCTTCCACCACCTTGGTCTATCATAACAAAGCTACCATCTGGATTAACACCATAGGCAGTTGCTAAAAATGAAAAATATGCTTCCTTTTGAGGGTCTATGATTTCTACATCTATTCCAAATTCTTTTACCCTTTGAATAAAATCTTCTCCATTTTTAGCTTCTCTGCAAGCCTGTGTTGCATAAGCTTTAAGGTAATCAAGGTTATATTCATCAGCTATCATCTTGTATTCTTTTAAAACAGATAAGGTTTCCTGCATTGCATCTTCTTGCAGGAAACCAGTTTGTTTAAGATTTCTCCCAAGAGCGGTAATTCTACCTGCAGAGAATATATCTTCTATTGAATTTAAAGTTTCTTCTAGAGTATCTTTCTTATGAATAGCAGAGATTAAAAACCTTGTAGAGTAAGTGCCTATATCTATTATTCCTACTTTTATAGCCACTTACCTACTCCATAAATACCTGTCCTTCTAGTGGTGAAACCTCTACTCCTTGCTCTTCAAGCCACTTAACTGCCTTTTCAATCTCATCTTCGTTTCCAATAAACTCAAGTTCAAGCCAACCTATATGCTCCTGTACATTTGCTTTTCTAATATTAATGTCTATATCAAATGTTTTGCAAACTTTGCTGAGTAAAGGCTCTTTTATTTTTTCTTCTGGGTAAATTAGTTTTAGTTTTAGAGAATTCATCATTAATCCCCCTTAAAATCCTCCAGCTATAGCAGGTATAATTGCAACAATTGCTCCATCTTCGAGTTTTGTATCTTTTCCCTGTAAAAATCTAATATCTTCATCATTTACAAAGAAATTAACAAATTTTCTAATTTCTCCATTGTCATCTACTAATCTTTCTTTAATCCCTGGAAACTCTTTTTCAAGATTTTCAATTAATTCTGCAATTGTTCCAGCTTCTATTTGAACTTCGCCTTGACCTTGTGTAACTCTTCTTAAAGCTGTTGGTATTCTAACTGTAACTTTTGCCATTTTTACCTCCTTATTTTACTGTTATTCCCATTACTTTTTCTTTAAAGTCGTGAAGGGTAGGTTTTATGTGAACAGGTTTTGTTAAATGACCTTCTAAAACTTCCATAGTTTTATATCCGTTTCCTGTTATATATGCTACTACTAATTCGTCTTTATCAAATGCTCCTTTTTCTGCAAGCTTTTTAAGGACTGCTATAGTTGTTCCTCCTGCAGTTTCAGTAAATATCCCTTCTGTTTTTGCAAGAAGTTTCATTCCTTCTATGATTTCTTCATTTGTGGCAACTTCCATATCTCCATTACTTTCTCTAGCAACTTTTACAGCATAAGGTCCATCTGCAGGATTTCCAATTGCTATGGATTTTGCAATTGTGTCTGGTTTTTCTGGATTAATCCAATCTCTTCCCTCTTTAAATGCTTTATAAATAGGGCTACATCCCAGAGCCTGTGCTCCATACATTCTTGGCATTTTTGAATTTTGGTCTAAAATTCCAACTGTTCTTAGTTCATTAAATCCTTTCCAGATTTTTGTATATAAAGAACCAGAAGCCATTGGTGCTACAACTGCATCTGGAGTTTTCCATCCAAGTTGTTCAGCAACTTCGAAAGCTAAAGTTTTTGAGCCTTCTGAGTAAAATGGTCTTATATTGATGTTTACAAAAGCCCATCCAAACTCATTTGCAACTTCAGAAGATAATCTATTTACATCATCATAGTTTCCTTCTACTGCAACCACTGTAGGATTAAACACAAGAGAGCCAATAATTTTATTTGTTTCAAGGTTAGCTGGTATAAATACATAGCAGTTCATTCCAGCAGCAGCAGCATTTGCAGCAACAGAGTTAGCCAAGTTTCCAGTGGAAGCACAAGCAGCAGTATCAAATCCAAATTCTTTTGCTTTAGATAAAGCAACTGCAACAACCCTGTCTTTAAATGATAAAGTTGGATGATTTACAGAGTCATCTTTTATATAAAGATTATTTAATCCAAGCTCTTTCCCAAGATTTTCTGCTTTTATTAAAGGTGTAAATCCTGCTGTTAAACCAACTTGAGGATTATCTACAGGGAGTAAATCTACATATCTCCATAAACTTTTTGGCCCTTGCTCTATCTTTTCTTTTGAAATATTTTGTTTTATGTAATCATAGTCATAATCTACTTCTAGTGGACCAAAACAGAATTCGCAAACATGAAGAGGTTCAATAGGATATTCTCTTCCACATTCTTTACATTTAAGTGCTTTGATTTTTGCCAATTTAATGCCTCCAGATGGGAATAAAATAAAGGATTTAATATTATAATATAAAATTTACTCTTTGTTAAAATGATGTTAAAATGAATAAAAGTTTCTATTTATCAAATTTAAACAAAACCTTGGAGGTTTATCTTCAATATGTTTGACCCTCATAATATAGAAGAGGCTTTAACCTTTGATGATGTTTTACTTTTACCACAAAAATCTGATGTTTTACCTCATGAGACAGATGTAAGCACATATTTGACTCCTAAAATCAAGTTAAACATACCTTTAATATCTGCTGCTATGGATACTGTAACAGAACATAGACTTGCAATTGCTCTTGCAAGGGAAGGCGGTATTGGTATTATCCATAGAAATATGAGTATTGAAGACCAAAAGAAGGAAGTAGAAAGGGTAAAAAAAGCCGAAAGTGGAATGATTACTGAACCTATAACTATAAAGCCAAATCAGACTGTAAAAGAAGCTCTTGAAATAATGGCTAATTACAAAATTTCTGGTGTTCCTGTTGTTGACGATGATAATAAACTTATTGGTATTTTAACTAACAGAGATTTGAGATTTTTACACAAAAAGGATTATGCAAAGCCTGTTGAGCAATTTATGACAAAAGCTCCTTTAATAACGGCTAAAGAAGGTATTACTTTAGATGAAGCAATGGAAATTCTCCAAAAACATAAGGTTGAGAAACTTCCAGTTGTTGATGAAGAAGGAAGATTAAAAGGATTGATTACAATCAAAGATATTGTAAAAAGAAAACAGTATCCAAATGCATGTAAAGATGAGCTTGGAAGATTAAGGGTAGGTGCTGCAGTTGGAACAGGTCCTGATACTTTTGAAAGGGTGGCGGCATTAATTGAAGCAGGAGTTGATGTAATCGTTGTTGATACAGCTCACGGACATTCGGTTAGAGTTTTAAAAACTATAGAAAAAATTAGAGAGGAATATCCAGACTTAAATATCATTGGTGGAAACATTGCTACTGCTGAAGCAGCAGAAGACCTTATAAAAGCTGGTGTTGATGGTGTAAAAATTGGAGTTGGTCCTGGTTCTATATGTACAACTAGAGTTGTTGCAGGGATAGGTGTTCCTCAGGTAACAGCTGTTGCTAAAGCATCAGAGGTGGCTCATAAATATGGTAAAACTGCTATTGCTGATGGCGGAATTAGATATTCTGGAGATATTGTTAAGGCTATAGCTGCTGGGGCCGATGTTGTAATGCTTGGTAGTTTATTTGCCGGAACAGAAGAAAGTCCTGGGGAAAGAATTTTCTATCAAGGTAGAGCTTACAAAGTTTACAGAGGAATGGGCTCATTAGGTGCTATGAAAGCTAGATTTTCTTCTGATAGATATTCTCAAGAAAACCTAGAAAAGTTTGTTCCTGAAGGGATAGAAGGTAGAATTCCATTTAAAGGACCTTTATCTGATGTTGTTTATCAGCTTGTTGGTGGTCTTCGCTCTGGAATGGGATACACAGGAAGCAGAACAATAAAAGAATTACAGCAAAAAGGTAAATTCGTAAAAATAACTAACGCAGGATTAAGAGAAAGTCACGCACATGATGTTTATATAACCCACGAAGCTCCAAATTACTGGGTAGATTAAAAGGAGGGGCTAAAATGGAAAATGCTCCAATTACTGCAATAATTTCCGCTATTTTCTTTATAATTATTGCAGGATTTATTTTAACTTTTATATTAAAAGATGCATTTAAACAATTTAAGAATGAAAATAAGGAGTAAAAATTGAAAAATAGCAACTACTCTCCTTTTGATATGCTTTTAACTCAGGAAATTACAAATTTAGAAAGATTTATTGTAAAAAGCCCCCTTGGAAGTGACCAATTTTGGAGTGAGTGGCAGTCTAAGTCTGGAGAAATCATTATAACAAAAGCAGCAATAAAAAGAGCCTTAAGATTATATAAAAATGAGCTTTCTGAAGAAGAAATTCTTAAACTTTCTTCTTTACTTGAAGCATATAAAGAAATTTCAAATTATTTGGAATTACTCAGGCAAACAGCTTTAAAAATAAAAGGTGTAGAAGCTCCTAATTGGGATATTTTTGATGGATTAGAAAGTGAAAATGGAGAAGAAGAGGACAACCTTTAGTGGTGGTCGTCCTCAAATTTTTCTTTTAACATAGCTGGAATTTCATGAACATTATGACATTTATAGCAAGTTCCACCAATTTCTCCTAAAGTTTTAAATACAGTTTTTGCATCTTTTGAAGCAACAGCTTTTTTTAATTTATTTATATTTTCTTGAGTACTTTTTCCAAAATAAACATCTTCTACAATTTTATTTGTATGACACTCTGAACAGCTTTGAGAAATCGCCATAAATCTTTTTGCAAAATTTTTAGCAGATTTTGATGCTTTTTTATATTCTTCCTCTGTAGTGTAGATTTTTGTAAGTTTATAGTCATTTGTCATTTTTTTCATATAATCGTGAATACTATACTCCATTCCTGAAACTGGGTCTTCAAGGGAAACTAAATCAAAAGATGGATAATGATACTTTATTTTTACTGGAAGCTGATATCTTGCATGGCAACCTGAACAGGTTTTCCCTATAATCTGAGCATATCTTTGAACTTTTGATGCATTTTTTTCTTCTACTGCCTTTACAAGGGCTTCCACTTCTTTTTTTCTTAGACCTTTATCCCACTTTGGAACCATTTGGCCAATTTTTAAATATCCTTCTTTTAGCTTTATAGCCCATTTTTTAGCGTTTTTCCAATCACCTTCTTTAATATTTGTAAATATTCCTGTAAATGCTGTTGAAAGTCCATACATATTGTATAAAAACACTGGTTGTTCAGAATTTGGAGGATAGTATTTATCTAATTCTTTTGGAGGAATTTTTAATTTTACAGTAGAACCTGCTAAAGCAAATGTAGAAACACAAAGTAACCCTGCTAATATATTTTTAACCATTTTTATAGCCCCCTTAGTTATTTATACTAAATATAAATCTATGTTTTGTAGTAGATAAAGTCAATCTTTATATACAATCAAAAAATAAGCTTTTGAGTACTTACAAACAGGGCAACGCCAATTATCTGGTAAATCTTCAAACTTTACCCCTGGAGGTATTACTCTTGTCTCGTCCCCTTTCTGAGGGTCATAAATGTATCCACAAATCCTGCATTTTCTTTTTCCTGTGTCTAGATTTGTAGTAATTATTTTTAAATTCATTAAAAATCCTCTGTGTTTACTGGCATAATATTAGTATACAGGACTAAAAATTAGAGGTAAAAATGATAAAAGCCATTTTGACAGATATAGAAGGAACAGTTTCGTCTATTTCTTTTGTTAAAGATGTTTTATTTCCATACTCCAAAGAAAGGATAGATACTTTTATAAAAGAAAACAAAGATAATGCTGAAGTTCAAAGAATTTTAGATGAAGTTAGGAAAATTGAAGGAAAAGATTTAACAGTAGAAGAAATTATAGAAACCTTAAAAAAATGGATAGATGAAGATAGAAAAATAGCACCTTTAAAAGATATTCAGGGACTTATATGGAAAGAAGGATTTGAGACTGGAAAGTTAAAAGCAGACCTTTATGAAGATGCATATAGGAAACTAAAAGAATGGAAAGAAAAATATCCTATTTATGTTTACTCATCAGGCTCAGTTCAAGCTCAAAAACTGTTTTTTTCACATACAAACTATGGAAATATTTTAAACTGGTTTTCGGGACATTTTGATACAAAAATAGGAAATAAAAAGGAAAGTGATTCCTACAAAAAAATAGCCAAAGAAATAGGATTAAAACCAGAAGAAATTCTATTTTTATCTGATAATCCAGATGAAATAATAGCATCTGAAAAAGCAGGAATGAAAGCTATAAGAGTCGTTAGACCAAATGATGCTGAGTATATTGAGGATTTTCCTTATAAGCAGGTAAAAACTTTTGATGAGATTACAGAGGTTTAATTTATGGAAAAAGGTATAGTAGTAGATAGAGAAGCTAAATATATAGGGGTTTATTTACCTTCTCAAGATAAAGTATATACAGGAATACCAAGAAAAAAGGTTTTAAAGAAAACAAAAATATATGCAGGAGATTTTGTTTTAGGAGAAGTTCTAGATAACGAAAACTTTGCAATAGAAAATGTAGAAGAAAGGAAAAACCTCTTAAAAAGACCTTCTGTTGCTAATGTTGATAATGCTATTATAGTTCAAGCATTTAAAATGCCACCGTTTGATAGTTTACTTTTAGATAATTTACTTGTGGTTTATGAGTATCTTGGAGTTGAACCTGTAATAGTTTTTAATAAAGTTGATTTACTTGATGAAAACGAAAAAAAAGATTTGGAAAAAGTAATAAAAATTTATAAAGATGCTGGATATGAAGTTCACAAAGTAAGTGCTTTGAATGATGAAGGAATAGAAAACCTAAAAAAATATCTCAAAGACTCTATATCTATAGTAGCAGGTCAGTCTGGTGTAGGAAAAAGCTCTATAGTCTCAAAGTTAACTGGTAAACAACTTGAAACAAAAGAAGTATCAAGAAAAACAGAAAGGGGAAGACATACAACAACAGGAGTAAGACTATACAAGTTTGGAGATAACTCATTTATAGCAGATACTCCCGGATTTTCAAAAATTGATGCACTAATGTTTATGGATAAGAGGGAAGTTCCTAAATACTTTAGGGAATTTTTAAGATATAGCTGTAAATTTCCAGATTGTATGCATACAGTAGAGCCTGATTGTGAAGTTAAAGAGGCAGTAAAAAATAAGGAAATATCTTGCAGTAGATACAAAAATTATTTAAAAATAATAGAAGCAGATTTAGGACTTTTAAGTGGGATTTGTGATTAAAATTATTGCTAAATAATAACCATAGGTATATATTGTGGCAAAGTTAAAAATAAATGGAGGTATTTATGCAAGTAGCAGAAAGGACTATTGTAGATGAAATAAATGCTCTTAGAAAAGAAAAAAATGCAATAATACTTGCCCATTATTACCAAAGAGGAGAAATCCAAGATATTGCAGACTTTGTTGGAGATTCATTAGAACTTGCTAGGAAGGCTCAGCAAACAGATGCAGATATAATTGTATTTGCTGGTGTAAAGTTTATGGCTGAAACTGCAAAAATACTAAATCCTGAAAAAAAAGTTTTACATCCTAATCCTGAAAGTGGCTGTCCTATGGCTGATATGGCTACATATGAAGGAGTAAAAAAGCTAAAAGAAGAACATCCTGATGCTGCAGTGGTTGCTTATGTAAATACAAATGCAGATGTCAAAACCCTTGCAGATGTAATTGTTACTTCTAGAAATGCAGTTAAAGTTGTTAAATCTTTAGAAGAAAAAAAGATTATTTTTGTTCCGGACCAGTT
>WFXI01000247.1 GCA_015490675.1 Hydrogenothermaceae bacterium | reverse complement strand
TATTCTGACAGAGAAGATGTAAGCCTTTTTTGGAAAACTAAAGACCTTTACTATGTTAAAACAGAAAACATTTACGGAAAGTTAGAGAATGTTTATTTGGAAGAAGAGCTAAAAGAAAACATAAAAGCAAATTTTTATCCAACATTTATAAACGGAAAAAATGCAAATGAAAAGAAAGATATAATTTTTTTATTTACAGGATTGTCTAAAACTGAAAATGAAAAAGAGATAGTTTTAAATTTTCATATCACATACAATCAGCAGATAAAATATGACAAGCTAAAAGAAATCTTAAAAATAGACAAACCAGATAAAATAAAGGCATACATTGAGGAAAATATTAGCGAGCTTTCTTTAAAGCACCCGCAGATAAAAGTTTTTGAAAATAGCTTAAACTTTAGACACATATCTTTTGTAAAATCTAAAAAAGACAAAGCAAAAGCAGAGATTTATATTTTTGAAAATGGAAATGGTATTTTATTAGTTCCTGCTATAACAGATGTTAGCGAAATCGTTAAATTTTTAAAACTCTTACATAAAAATAAAGGTTTAAATGCTTTCAATCCTTACATAGAAAACGAAGAAATCATAAAACAACTTCAAAAAGTTTACAGAAAACAGGCAGAAATAGACTTTTTCATCCACAAAAACGCAAGGGCATTTTTAAAAGAGCAGTTTCACCTTTATATGTATAACTATCTGACATCTGACACAGAAGAAAAAATTGATATGTTTGACCAAGAAAGGCTAAATTTTTTAAGAGCTATAAAAGAAGCTACCCATTTTATAATAGACAAAATAGCAGACTTTGAAGATGAGCTAAAAAAGATATGGTTAAAGCCTAAATTTGTTTTGAATTCAAACTATGTGATTAGCTTAGACAGAATAAGAGATTTTGAAGTTTTAAAAGAGATTGTTGAAAGTTTAAAAGAAAAAGAAGCAGAGTTTAAGGAAAATTTAGAAAACTTAAAGAAAATAAAACAAGAATACAAAAGCTATAAAGAAAGGTTTGAAAACTATCAACCTTTAAATCAGCTTGAGGAGTGGTTTTTACTTGATTTGATTGGAGAGGACTTTAAGGTTAATAATCTTTTGGAAAATGGAAAGCTAAATGAAAAATATCAATTTTTACCGATAGATACGAAGTTTTTAGAGGAAGAGTTAAAGTTTAAGATATTAGAAGGTTTTGAAGATTTAAATGAGGCTTTAGATGGATATTTAATAAAGTCTGACAACTTCCAAGCGTTAAATACAATTTTGCCAAAGTTTAAAGAGCAGGTTCAAACTATATACATAGACCCGCCGTTTAACAAGGAACAAGAGGCAGATTATCATTACAATGTTAAATATAAAGACTCAACATGGATAACTCTATTAGAAAATAGGCTGTCTATTGCTTACGACCTTTTGAATGAGGAAGGGAGTATATTTGTTAGATGTGATTATAACGGTAATATGTACGTGAGAATGCTTTTGGATAGGATTTTTGGAAGGGAGAATTTTAGGAATGAGATTGTTGTAGCAAAATCACCAAAAATTACAGAAAAAATAAATCGTTATCATTCCGAGCATGATGAAATATATTTTTATTCTAAATCTTCTAATTTTATCTTTGAACCTGCAAAGAAAATAAGAAAAGAAAGGAAGTGGAGACCTATGCACTTACCCGGAGTTAGATGGTCTCCTATTCCTGATGAATATGTCCATATGTTTTCTAAAGAAAATTTAAGAGAAAAAGATGGAAAATTTTATACTAGAGCACGTATTATTTGTGGAAAAGAATTTTTACCACCTCAAGGAAGACATTGGGCTTTAAGTCAAGAAAGTATTTTTGAATTAGAGAAAAAAGGATTCATTAGAATAAATGATAGAGGAGAACCTGAAGCTTTGGAATCGGAATTTCAAAAACTTACGGATATTTGGGCAGATATAAGAGGTTATGCAAAAAATTGGGATTTCCAGACTGAAAACTCTGAAACCTTACTCAAAAGAGTTTTACAATCAACCTCAGACCCAAACGACTTAATAATGGATTTCTTTTTAGGCAGTGGAACAACAACAGCAGTGGCACACAAGCTAAAAAGAAAATGGATAGGAGTTGAGCTGGGAGAACATTTTTATACTGTAATACTTCCACGAATGAAAAAAGTTTTAGCCTATGATAAATCAGGAATTAGCAAAGATGAAGATGTAAAACAGCACTACAACGAAAAAAACGCAGGAGGGTTTTTCAAATACTACGAACTTGAAAGCTATGAAGATACCCTAAAGAACGCAGTATATAACCCATTACCAGAAAAAGTAGCAAACATAGACCTAAAACCACTACTAACATACAGCGAAAAACTATCAAACAAAGGCTTAAAAATAGACTGGCAAAAAGAAAAAGCATACTACACCTTTGAAAAACTCTATCCAGACATAGACCTTGCCGAAACAATCTCAAACCTCATCGGAGCAAAAATAAAAAGACAAACAAAAGACACTATAACTTTATACGACCCACAAACCAAACAACAAAAAACAATAAACCTCAAAGACCTAACCTTTGAGGAATACCCATTTTTAAAGCCATTAATTTGGTGGGAGTGATGTTAAAAGAAGTAGGCTTAATTATTGATGCATATAACAAGTCAAACATTTTATATAAAATGAAGAAACTTAAATTTGAAGATATTGGATTTATTGAAAAATTATCAATACCTTTTATGATAGTATTATTGATACCTTATTTTTATTTTAAAAATGTCTATTCAACAATAATAGTTCTTCCTCTTGAGGCTGTAATAGGATATTTTACTATTTTACGAATTGAAGCTATTTTGATTAAAAAAAATAAATTAGAAAAGTATGTTCCATTTATAAAGCTTCACAGAAAAGATTGGCAAGGTTTGAGATATTGTTTTTTTGTAAGAGAAATTGAAAATTTAGATTTATCCCTTGAGGATATTGAACAAATAAAGAATACACTTTCAAGCAGTTTACAGTACGAAAAAGAAAACAGCAAAGTCATATTTGAGAAAAAAACATGGGCATTAATTGTGTCTATAATAGGATTATTTTGGAATTTATTGGATGTAAAAACAGAGGATTTTCCCAAATTAATACAAGAACTTATAGATGAACATAAATTTTGGATATTTATTATTTTATCCATAACTGTAATATCCTTAGGTGCAATATTTATATCTTTTAGGTATTCTATTAAAACCAAAAGAGATAAATTGGAAGAAATTTTACTTTTTGGTATTCAGTTAATAAGTAGATAATAAATTCCATCTAACAAAAACTAATGCTAAAGCTCTATATAAAGCTCTAATGGACTTAGCATAAGCCTTTGTTTTTCTTTTTAACATGGCCAATTTACTTCTTAAAAATGAATGTAAACCTTC
>WFXI01000246.1 GCA_015490675.1 Hydrogenothermaceae bacterium | reverse complement strand
TAAATATCGTAGGCTCTTTCACCCCTCGGTGTCTGTTCTATAACAATGGGTACAAGCTGATTAACAATTTTATCTATATCCATCTATACCTCCTCTTTGCTTTCTTCTTTTTCAGTTTCCTGCTGCTTTTCTTCCTGCTCTTTTTTCATCCTTTCTTCAAACTCTTCTCTTGAAATTTCCTTAATATTAACCTTTTCTATTAATTTTTCAAGAACCTTTTTCCTTAGAACTGTGTAGGATATGTTAGGAAGCAGACCTCTTTCTTCCAGTATCCTCTTAACCTCATCTACAGTAGTATTGTACGCCTGTGCGAGTTTCTTGATTTCTTCTTCAATTTCCTCTTGACTTACAGATATTCCTTCCTTTTCCGCAATCTTATTTATTATGAACATCAGTCTTATATTCTTTTCGGCAGTTTGTCTTAATCCTTCTCTTGCAGCTACGAGCATCTCCTGATTAGGCTGGATTCCATAAGCCTGTAACTGCTGTGCATAATCCTGAAGGAGAGCTTCAAGCTCTGCTTCTACCAGTGTTTGTGGAACAGG
This sequence comes from Hydrogenothermaceae bacterium, assembly GCA_015490675.1. Taxonomy (GTDB): domain Bacteria; phylum Aquificota; class Aquificia; order Aquificales; family Hydrogenothermaceae; genus Hydrogenothermus. The sequence goes on along the minus strand of WFXI01000246.1, from coordinate 16,644 downwards.
AAAATCATACTCTTTTACAAGTTCATCTATGAGCTTCTGTTCTAACTCCCTCCTTTCATCTTCCTTAAATCTCTTCTCTAAATCTTCCCTTATCTTTTTCCTGGCATCCTCAACATTCTCACCTAACCCTACCTGTTTTACAAACTCATCATTAAACTCAGGAACTACCTTTTTATAAACCTCAAGTATCGTTATTGTGACATCAGCCTTTCCCTTTTCCTGCCCCTTCTCATCTAAAAGAGGAACATCCTTCAGCTCGACAATGTCTCCCTTTTTCTTTCCTATAAGTGCATCTTCAACCTCTTTTCTCAGTGTTCCTGAACCGATTATAACCTCAAACTCGTCCTCTTCTTCTTCTCCATCTTTAGAGACTATATGATATCTGATTTTTACCTTATCTCCGGCTTCTATCTCCTTATCTTCAGGCTCGTGCTTTACATTCTGATTTAGAATGGACTCTATAACCTTTTCTACATCCTCATCTCTCACTTCTTTTTTAACGAGTTCTACCTCTATACCTTCATAGTCTTTAAGCTCAAATTCAGGGGCAACCTCAAAACTTACCTTCATCTTAAGTGCGTCTGTTCCCTTAAGCTCAATATCACCAAAGTACAGCTGAGGTGAAACAGGGGTAAGGTTTTTCTCCTTCAGGATTTCCTGTAGGTACTTGTTTATATATCTCTTTGCAACTTCTTCCTGTATATAATCTTTGTACCTGGCAAGTATAACTGTTTTAGGGACATGACCTTTCCTAAAGCCCTTTATAGACACTGTTTTTGAAAGCTCTGAAAGAACAGAGTCCACAAGGTCTTTTACCTTTTCTCCCTGTTCTTCAATTGTTAGTGTTCTTTCAAGCTGATTTTCCTCAACAACAACGCCCATTTATCTTCTCCTTAAGTTTTAGTTCAAGTCAAACATTTATTATAACACTATCTCTTTTACTTTTATTATCCCATGGAGGGCATTGGTTACGAATATGTAGTGGGCATTCATTAAATCTTTAATAAAAAATCTCCCCTCAACTACGGTAAACCCCTCTTTCTTTGCTTCCTGAAGTATTATCCTCCTTGTAATTCCATCAAGCAATCCGCAGTCAACAGATGGTGTATAAAGATATCTTCCCTTTACCCAGAATATGTTTGCTGTTGTTGTTTCTGTAATTTCTTCATTTTCATTTAGAAAGATAGCATCATCACATCCTTTTTTTAAAGCGTATCTCTTTGCCAGGATGTTCCTTCCAAAATTGATAGATTTTATCCTTACCGTTGGATCAGAGCTATGCCTTTTAAACGGTGCAACCGTTAGCTTTATCTCTTTTTTCTCTAAAGGTACATAGTCCCTTGCTATGACGAGTAGATGGCTCTTTTCTGGGTTTGAACCAAAGTAAAAATCTCCACTCCCGACAAGTATTGTCTTTATATAGAGATCCTTACTTCTGTGCTTTAGAACTGTGTTGTTTATATGGTTTATAAACTCATCTTTTTCAATAGGAGGTATTGATAGAACTTTTGCTCCGTTTATGAGTCTTTTGTAGTGTTCATCGATGTACTTCGGGAGTCTGCCGTTGTATCTGAACGTTTCAAAAACACCTTCTCCGTACATCAGCCCCCTGAGTATTTTTCTGTTTAAAAACTGTTTTCCATCTAACGTTATTACCTCTTCCATCTCACCTCTCCTTATATATTACACACATTCTATCAAATCCAGACATATCGCCGTTTTCAGCTCTTATAACATATTTTACAAGTGTAAGTATCCTTGAATCTCCCCTATTTTTATAAATATAACCACACCACAGAACCCTTTTATTATTAAACCTACTAATATTATTTTCGTAAACAACAGCTATATATGGAATGCTAAATCCCTTGATTTCATCTATACTCATTTTACCCAGTAGTTTCCTCTCTGCGTAGAATATAAGGTTGTTTAAAGACTTGTCTTCTACAAATATAGGAATGTTCCTATCTGGAACTTCCCTTTTTATGAGTTCTCCGATCTCCCGATACGGTCTGTATTTCTCTATTACCGGTGCCATATAGTACGTTAAAAATGCGTAGAATAAAAAGGCTGCATAGAGGGGGACGTACTCACTCATTCTTAAGAAGGCAAGTATAAAAACAGGAATTACAAGAGCGACTATTAAAACTGGATTAACCCCTATCTTATATAAACCAAAGAATAGATATCCAAGCGTATAGACTGCAGCTAGATAAAGAGCCAGTTCAAATAGAGCTCTTTTATATCCTGTAAGATTTTCCTTATTTGCTATCAGATATCCAGAAAAGACAGAAAGCGCAGGAAAAGCCTGTAGGAAATAGGTTGGAATCTTTCCTGCTGCAAGTGTAAATATGATGTACATCCCGGCAATCCACGAGAAAAAAAGCGAAAACCTCCCGAACTCACTTTTTAATAAAAGAATAAAAGCCAAAAAGAACACCCAAACATATGGAAGAAACGCCCATATAAGGATCTTTATATAGTAAAAAGGTCTCAGGTGCTTTAATATATTTTCACTCTCAAAAGCCCTTTCTATTGTTTCTTTTGAAAGAACCTTAAAAAGCCAGTTTCCACAGTCTATATATGCATATACATACCACCATCCACCTACTAAAAGGGCTATAAGGATTCCTCTTCCAACCTTCAGTCTTTTCAGTTCGTGAAAAAAGTTTCTTAGATTAAATCTGCTTTCAATAAGAAAGAATAAAAAAATGATAAAACCAATAATGATGTAGTAAGGATAACCCTTTGTCAAAACGGTTAAACCGAGAGATATGTAAAACAGATATGTATAGAAACCACCTCTTTTATATGCCTTTATAAAGAGATACATGGTTAGTGTAAAGAAAAAAAGAAGAGGAATCTCAGGTGAGGCGTATCTCATGTTTGAGATTACCTGTGCGGAGAATACGACTGCTAACATACTGAAAAAGGCTGTTTTTCTATCAAAGAACTCCCTCGCTATCAGATATGTGAAAATAGAAGACAGTATCCCGAAAAGGACAATAGGAAGCCTGACTGCAAACTCATTCATACCGAAGAGTTTCACACTTGCAATAATTGACCAATAGGTTACAGGTGGCTTGTGCAGTCTTGGTTCATAGTTGTAGTAGGGAATTATATAAGAGTCAAGCTCAAGCATCTCTCTAACACTTTCAGCGTAAATTGCTTCGTTTTTCATCCAGAAATCGTTGAGACCCAGGTTCCATACAGTTACGGCAAGTATGCCTGCAAGTGCAATGATTATCCTTAAAATCTCAACACTCCCTGTTATGTTTTATCTGTTTTTTAACTATAATGTTCATAATAAAACGTTCAATGGTCTGGTAGATGAAAAAGATAGCCCTTACTATTGCAGGAAGTGATCCGAGTGGCGGTGCAGGATTACAGTTAGACCTGAAAGTGTTTGAGTATTTTAACGTTTTTGGAATGGCTGTTGTTTCTTCTCTAACGGTTCAGAACTCTGAAAAGGTGTTTGAAACGATTCCTGTAAAGGGAGAAGATGTGTTTAGACAGATAGAAGCTCTTTGTGTTGATTTTAATATAAATGCCATAAAAACAGGAATGCTTCTTACAGGAGAGGTTATAGATTCTGTAGTTAGAGCGTATAAAGAGTTTGAACTGGAAAATCTTGTAGTTGACCCGGTTCTTATTTCCAGTTCAGGAAAAGAACTGCTTGAAAAAAAAGCAATTACAAAGCTTATAGACAGGCTCATACCACTTTCAAAGGTTATAACACCCAATATCCCTGAGACTCAAGTCTTAACGGGTATCAGGATAAGAACATTTTTAGATATAGAAAAAGCTGCAGAGAAAATAAGAGATATGGGAGCTGAAACGGTTGTAATAAAAGGTGGACATTTTGAAACAGGTGAAACTGTTACAGACTTTATTCTGAGTAAAGAAGGTGTTCTTTCTCTTGAATATCCAAGGGTAAAAAAGGAAAACATACACGGAACAGGATGTGCTTTTTCTTCTGCAATTACTTCGAATCTGGCTTTAGGAAAAGGAGTTGTTGAGTCAATAAAGACTGCAAGGGCTTTTTTACAGCTTGCTATAGAGAAGTCGATTAAAATGGGAAAAGGAGCTTACTATCTGAACTTCTAACCTTTCCTGTAATAGCTTAAAAGAACCCCATCTCTTACAGGAATAAGAGAAGAGAAGAATCTTTCATTATTGAACATATACTTATTAAACTCCAGTATAGCTTTTGTCTGCCTATCCGGATTTTCTTCAACAACTTTTCCGTGCCAGAGTGTGTTATCAGCTATAACTAAGGCTCCATCATTAAGATTACCTTCAAGTTTCTTCACAGCTTCGAGATACTTTGTTTTTTGATGGTCTAAGAAAAGAATATCAATCCCTTTTATCTCCTGTGCAATTTCCATTCCGTCTCCAACGTGGAATTCTGCCCTATCAATGAGATTTCCCTTCTCGAAGAACTTCTTTGCAAGTTCTATATTTTCTTTGCTAAAATCCGTAAGAACTACCTTTCCATTACTTAAAGCCTTTGTAAACCAGTAGGCAGAGTATCCGAATCCTGAACCAATCTCAACAATGAGCCCTGGATTTTTCAGCTTCGTAATCAGAAACAAAAACCTGCCTACAATCCTGTCAACTATAGGAAAACCTGTTTTATGTCCTAACTTTTCCATTTCAAGGATTATTGAATCCTCAGGAACGGACAGTCTGTATATATACTCTTCTATTTCCGGTGAGGTTATAAATGTCATTCTTCTTTAAACAGTTCTTTTATAAAGGGAATAACTATCGAGTTATACTCCTGGGGATTTTCAAAAGGTGGAAGGTGTGCAGAGTTTGAAACTTCGTAGAACTTTGCACCGTCAATACCGTCAGCTATCTTTTTTACAACAGAAGGTGGAGTAACCTTTTCGTCATCTTTTCCTGCAATAACAAGTGTTGGGACGTAAATACTGCTTAGAAGCTCTGTATTGTCTTTCCTCTCCGCAAGCGCTCTAAGAGCCCTTACAATTCCTTCCTCTGTAGCCTTTTCCATAATACATCTTAGGGTTCTCATTTTTCTTTCGTCTTTCTTTGTAGCAGGAGAAGTCTGGGCATCAAGCATTATATCAACAAGAAAGTCTTTTCCGTTTTCCTGTATCCTTTTTATAAGGGCGTACCTTGCCTTTTTAGCTTCTTCGTTATCTGCCTCAGCCCTTGTAGCTGTGAATATATATCCCTTTACATACTCTTTGTACTTTCTCCACATCTCAAACATTATGTAACCACCCATACTGTCGCCTACAACGATGAGTTCCTTGATTCCAAGCTGATTAACGCTCATCACTATATAGTCTGTAAGAGCCTCTATTGAATAATCTGATAAAAGGGGAGGGTTGTCTCCGAAACCAGGATAATCAACAGCAACATAAGGAATATTTTCCCTCTCAAATGCTTCCATCTGGAAGGTGTACATATCCTTATTTAGGGGGAATGCATGAAGCAGTAAGACCGCTTTCCTTGTTCCTATTTTCATCATAGTTTTTATATTACTTGTTTGTCTTGAAAAAATCAACTCAAATTGGTAACGTTTCTTTTGTTTTAGCTTATTTGTAAGGGAAAAACATTTGCAAAAATATATAAAATTATGTTATTAATATATTAGGGGGATTAAAGATAAGAGATATACGTTGAGGATAAAGTTAGTACTATTTTCAACAAAAGATTACATAAGCCTTCCAATACACTACAACCAGACCATTAAAGGGATGTTCTACAAGTGTCTTCCAAAGTTTTTATCAGATTTTATCCACCACTCAGGATTCTTCTACAACAAAAGACCATTTAGGCTTTCTATACCTTCAAATAAAACATTGCCCCCAATAACTGTATATAGAACTGTTGAAAAAAACGGAAAAGAATACAAAGATTATATATTTCCTAAAAGAAAGAAATTTAAAATACTTAATAATTTTAGACCTGATATAGAACCCGAAGGAAAAACAAGGCATGTCCCTATTATATATAAGACCTTTTTTATAAAATGAGCAGAGAATAAAGTTTCATGAAACAGATTAAAGGAGCCACATATGAATGAGATTTCATTTGAATGTAAAATTATAACTCCCATGTTTATGTATGGTGGCGATGGAAAAACATTAGAGCTTAGACCTTCTGAATTTAAAGGGATGCTTCGCTTTTGGTGGAGAGCTTTACATCCAGAATTATCAATTAAGGAATTAAAAGAAAAAGAAAATGAGATATTTGGAAGTACTGATAGAAAGAGTAGTTTTAGAATAAAAATAAAAATTATTAAAGAGTTAAAAGATAATAACCTAAATTTACAAAATCCTAAAACAAAAGGAATTAATTATCTTTTTTATTCTATGTTTTTAGGAAACAACAAAAACAAAAAACATTTCAAGCAAGGAACCAAATTTGAGATAACCTTTATTTTTCAAAAAGAAAGATATATTCAAGATATTCTATATACATTTTGGCTTTTGACTTATTTAGGAGCATTGGGAAGTAGAAATAGGCGAGGTGCAGGAAATTTTAGAATAATAAATATACGAGACAGAAAAAATTTAATCTCAAAAACCAATTTAAATTTTCTTCTTAATGAGGAAAGAGAATTTCAAGACAACTTGAGAAAACTTCTACCTGAAAGACAGGATGAAAGAAGTTATGTAAATCTAGGAAATTTCCAATTGTTTGTTTATAGAAATTCCTTTTCCTCTTGGGAAAAAGCTTTAGATGATATAGGAAAGAGTTTCCAAAGTTTCAGGAACAAAAAAGAACCTGATTATTCAACTGTAAAAAATTTCATACTTAATGGAAAACCTGGTGAGGTCAAAAGACCTGCTTTTGGACTTCCTTTGATGTTTAGATATAGAAGTTTAAATGGAAAATCTGCAATACTTGAAGGTTCTAACAAGGAAAGACAAAGAAGTGCTTCTCCTTTATTTATAAAAATATTGCAATTTAATAATTACTTTAAACCGGTTTTAATATTTTTTGAAAAAGAATTATTACCTGAAGGAGATAAAATAAGAATTTCAAGCAAAAATCAACAAAAGAGTAAACTATTAAATGTTCCTGATTTATCTATAGTAAGTAAATTCCTAAATCAGTTAATACAAGAGGAAAAGATAACAGAGGTCAGATTAGATGGAAACTAAAGAATACATTTTCATTTTCACCATAACACCTGTTCAAAGTTTTATATCACAGGCAAGAAAAACAAGAGATTTATATGCAGGAAGTCAAATTTTATCAGAATTAACAAAAGAGGCTATAAAATTAGCAAAAAACAAAGGTGCTGAAATTATAATGCCCAGTGGAGATTTAGAAAAAGCTCATTCAATTTCAAATAAATTTGTTGCAATATTTGAAAATATAGAAGAAGAAAAGTTAGAAATAATTGGTAGAGATATAGAATTTAGAACTTTACTTCACTGGAAAAATAAAATTGCAAATAAAACCTTAGAAAATACAACAAATATAAAAAAGCTTTCTAAAAACACTTGTGAAAGAATTAATTACAAAGAATTTTACTGCAAATTTAACGACCATATAATGAAATACTTTAACATCTATTGGCTTTTTTATCCTATTGAAAACAATTCTTACGAAAATGCCTATAAAGAAGCTGAAAAATATTTAGGAGCTATTAAAAATGTTAGATGTTTTGAGCAGTTTGATACTGAAGAAAATCATAGAAAGTGTTCAATATGCGGAGAAAGAGATGCAATTGTTTATAAACAAAGCTCTGATCCATTATATAAATATCAAAACTCTATGGATCTGAATACATATCTTATAGAAACCAATGAAGGACTTTGTGGAATTTGCTTTGTAAAAAGGTTTTATGTAAAAAAAGAAGATTCAAAATCCGATGTAACAGAAAAGGGCTCTATTGAATCATCTTTTCCATCTACAGCAAAAATAGCTTTCCTCAATGTTAAGAATAGAGCCACAAGTGTACTAAAAAACAAATTAGAAGAATATGAAAAAGACTTAAAACAAGGGGAATTTTTCAACGAGCAACTTTATTATGAGGAAAATTTAACTAAAAAATATTTTAAAGACCATGGATTAGATAAAAGTAAACTGTCTGAAGCAAAATTAAAACTTCAAGAAATTTGCCAACTTGCAAAAAAAGAGAAAATACCAATAACCAGATACTATGCTCTTATAAAATTTGATGGCGACAATATGGGAAAATGGCTAAGCGGAGAATATTTAAAAGATAAAAGTGAATTAAAATATTTTCATCAAAGTTTATCAGAAAAACTAAGAAAATTTGCTGAATCTTCTAAAAATTGTTTGGATAATAAAAAAGGCAAAACTGTTTATGCTGGGGGAGATGATTTTTTAGGCTTTATAAATCTTGAATATTTATTTGAAGTTGTGGATAAATTTAAAGAAGAGTTTGAAAACCAAGTGTCAAAACCTTTAAAAGATGAATTTTCTTTGGATAAAGAACTTACCTTCTCAGCAGGTATCGCTATAGCTCACTACAAAGACCCATTAAGTCTTGTTTTAGATTGGGTTAACAAATTAGAAGAAGAAGCAAAAAGTTTAGATAACAAAAATGCCTTTGGAATAGCTGTTTTAAAACGCTCAGGAGAAATAAGAAAAGCTGTTTATAAATGGGATAAACTTCCATATATACAAGAAATTTATAAAAGTGTAGTTGGAAGAGAGGAGTTTAATAGTTCATTTATAACAAAATTAGAAGAGAGTTTTAGGAAAATTTTTATTGACTTTTATTTATATGAAGAAAAAAATTTAGAGAGGGTAAAAGAAAAAATAGAACTAGAAGAAAAACAAAATTTTATTCTTGCTGAAAGTAAAAGAGTTTTAAAAAGAAGTTCTAATATTTCTGATAAAAAAGAAAAGAAAAAAGCAATAGGTTTAATGAATAATCATTTAAATCAATTAATAGATTACGAAAATTATGATCTTCAAAACTTTTTTGGAATGTTAAACATAATTAAGTTTTTAGAAAGGGAGATTTTAGTATGAAAATTCTAATAAAACCTTTTGATACTTTATTTTTTAGAGATGGCAAGCCCTTCTCTTTAGGGGAAGAAACCATAGCAAATACTTTATCATTACCTTACCCATCTACAATATATGGAGCGATATTATCTGCATATATCGCCCAAAACAACTTACCTTTAACTCAGGAAACTTTAAATAAGCTAAGAAAAAATTTAAAAATATTAAATATAGCTTTATACGATGAAATTACTAAAAATCTTCTATATCCAGCCCCATATGATTTAGTTTCTAAAAAAGAAGAAAGTTATTCTAACTTATATCCTTTGTATCTGAATGATAGCACTCTATCTAATGTTAACTTACCTAAAATTCCAATGTTCGAAGATGGTAATGTAGAGAACTTTAAAGGATTTATATATCAGCAAGATTTTGAGAACTATTTATTAAGCAATTCTGATGTAATAGATAAAGTCTCAATAAATGAAATTATTACTTCTGAATACAAAATAGGTATTGGAATAAATCAAACTACCAATTCTGTAGAAGAAAGCAAACTATATAGGATTCAATTAATAAGATTAAGAAATCAAGAAGACATAAAAATAAAAATTTTTGTCGACTTTGAGGGATTAGACTTAAATGATGAAGGATATTTAAAATTAGGTGGGGAAAACAAAATAGTTTACTATAAACGTTTAAATGAAAATATCGATGAAGAGATTAAAACTATAAATATAGACGGAAATCTTTCCATTTTTAAACTTTATTTGCTTACACCTGTAGTGTTTAAAAATGGATATTTAGCAGAATGGATGAATTCAAAAGAATTTCAAAAATTTAAACCTGATTGGTGTGATGAAGAGATTGAATTAAAACTTTTATCAATATCCACAGGGAAGTATTTATCAATCGGAGGGTTTGATTTAAAAGAAAAAAGACTAAAGCCTATGAATAGAGCTGTTCCTGAAGGAACTGTATATTACTTTGAGACTACAAAAACAGATTTCAATAAAATTAAAAAGTGCTTCCATTTTAGAAGTATTAGCGATTATAAGGAATTAAGGAAGCAAGGATTTGGAATTACACTTACAGGAAATTATATAAATATGAGGAAATAAGTAATGATTGTAATAACAACAGTAGGTTCTTCTTTAATAGAAAACCTTTATAGATTTTTAACCGATAAAGAATTTGAAAAAAAGTTCACCAAAATTGAGAAATGTAAGAAAGAAGAATTTATAAAAATGCGAAAACTATTAGAACACTTTAGGAAAGATAAAAATTTAAAAGAAAAATATAACACACACAAAATTAATGAGTATAAAAATAAATATAAACAAACATTACTAGACTTTTGTAAAAATTGTTTTCCAAATACAAGTGCAGAACTTACAAGTCTTTGCAAATTGAAAGAAAAATTAGATAAAGAAAACAAAAAAGATGAAGAATTAGATATCTATCTAATAATATCTGATACGAATGAAGGTTGCTTTGTTGGAGAAATCTTAAAAGAGGCTTTAGAAAGTGAAGATATAAAGAAAAAATTAAAATTAAAAATAAATAAAGTTGAACTTAAACATATTAAAGGTTTAAGAGTAGACAGTACAGTAACCTTTAAAAAAGGACTTAACAATTTAATTGGCACAATATATGAAATAATTGTAAAGGATGAAAACAATCAAACTGTATATGGAAGCGATGAAGTAATCTTTAATATCACAGGTGGATATAAAGGTGTTATACCGTATATATCTACAATAGCTCAAATTTTTGGTTACGAAATAGTTTACACATTTGAAAGCATAGAAAAAGAAAATGATTTAATTTCTGTAGAACCTTTACCAATAGGTTTTGATGAAGATTTTACAGACTTATATTTGCCATTTTTGTTTGAAGAAGGGTTGGAAATCATAGATAAAGTCTCCAAACAAGAAATCAAACTTGAAAATTTAAAAAAAGCAAAAAATGTAGATTATTCTAAAATTAAAAAAACTGAAGAATATCTTAAACTTAAGAAACATCTAATTAAGTTAAAAAATGATTTATTAAAATATAAATTAATCTCTAACAAAAATAAAAAATTACAGCTTACATCATTAGGAAATTTAATAAAATTAAAGTCCCAAGACAAGAAAGGAAAATTAGGTTACATATTTGAACTCTTGATCACAAGAAAATTAACACAAGAGAACCCAGATTCAAAAATAGAACCATCTAAAATTTATAAAATAAATGGAGAAAGTGGTGAATTAGATATTTTTATAGAAAAAAACAATCAAGTAAAAGCTATCGAGGTTAAATCTTTATCAAAATTTTATAAATCAAAAGAGCAAATAAAAAGACATATAGAATATCTAAAAAGTTTAAACAGACCATATCAATTAACCATAATTATATATGTACTAGATAAAGAAATCCTCAAAACGAATAAATTTAAAAATTTCGTTTCTTCATTAGAAGACATATCGAATAATATAAAAATTCAATATCTTGAATATACACCTGATAAATTAGATGGATTAGTCAAAAAATTTGATAGTTTGGAAATTCACAATCATGAGGAGGATTAGTTTATGTTCAAAACAGCAACACCATTTTTTATAAGGGCAATAACTTCTGTTCATGCGGGGGGCGGTAATGATTTAGGAATTGTTGATTTACCTATACAACGGGAAGGGCATACAGGATTTCCAAAGATTGAAGCTTCCACACTAAAAGGTAGCATAAGAGATGCATTTGAATTAAAAGCTAAAAACAAAAACAATGAAGAGGAAAAAATAAAAGAAGAAATAAAAATACATCTTATTTTTGGATACGATGGAACAAATGCAAGCCAAAATATAAAAAACTTCTTTGAGACTAAATTAGATTTTACTCAATTTTCAAGTGCTATTGCCTTTGCAGATGCAAGAATTCTTTTATTTCCCATTAAATCCTTAAAAGGTGTTTTTGCTTATGCAACTTGCCCACAAGTTTTAAAAAGATTAGAAAATGATTTAAAGATGGCTCTTTTGAAAGATAAAATAGAGGTTGAGATAAAAAAAGATAACAATAAAAAAGAATTTAAAACTGAAAGCTATAATGTTGAAGATGAAGGAAAAGCACTCGTTTCCAATGAAAGCAAATTAATAGTCCAAGGAAATCAGGTTGTTTTAGAAGAGTATTTATTTGAAGTTGAGAAAAAAGCAGAAGTTTCCACATTAGCTCAAATCCTATCAAAACTTACAGGAATAGATAAAAACAGCCTAAAGGAAAGATTGATAGTTCTATCCGATGATGATTTTGCTGACTTTGTAAAGCTTTCAACAGAAGTTATAACAAGAATAAAAATAAACAACGAAACGGGAACAGTAGACCAAGGAGCATTATTTACGGAAGAATACCTTCCAGCTGAAACTGTAATGTATTCAATAGCTTTCTTTTCACCATTATTTTTACCAGAAGAGAAAAGAGAAGAGATAAAGAAAAGAATAGGAAATGAATTTGATTTTTCTGAGAATTCACCAAAGACATTTTTTAAAAATATTCCTAAAACTCTTCAAATCGGAGGAAATGAAACTATAGGAAAAGGATTTATAGAAGTGAATCTGTTTAACGGAGAAGGAGGGAAATAAAAATGGCAGCTAAATTATCTAATATGAAACAGAGTGAATTAGATAGAGCTAAGTTTGCCTATGAGTGTGTGAAAGATGCTGCAGAAGCTTTAAAAGAAAAAAAAGAAATAAATTTCCAAACTTTAGATAATACAGAAAGATATAAGCTAAAAGAGAATAAATATTTCAAGACCAGTAAATATTACAAGTCTTATGTTAAAAAAGTTCCTACTCTTATACAAGTTAATGGTTTAGCAGGAACATTTGCTTTCATATATTCAAAAATGACAAAAAATAAAAACAATAAAGAAAAAGGAACTATAGAAAATCCCTACGGAGATTGGGATTTAATATATTTTCAAACATGGAAATGGCTTAATAAAAACTATAAATCTCATGAAAATGATAAAGAGCTTGTAGAGTGGATTATAGAACAAGATTCAAAATTATATAAAGCAATAACTGTTGAAGTTTTAGCTCTTTTTTCATGGCTCAAGAGGTTCGCAGAGGGAATGATTGAAGGGGAAGAAAACAATGGGGAAGGATAAAAAATATCGAGGAAAAGTTCTAAAAATAAATAAAGGATTAATTCAATTATTAATAGATAACAAAGCAGCTTTCTTTCAAATAAAAGATAAAAATATGCCTGTTGAAGTAAAAACAGATGATTATGTACAGATTGAGATAAATAAAAAGCGAGAAATTGTATCTATAAAAGTTTTAGGAAAAGGAAATATAAAAAATAAAGATAAGAAAGAAAATAATAAATCTTTAAAACAACAGGAAAATTGTGATAAAGAATTGTGCTTTCCCAAGTATTTACATGAAATTTATGAAAAAACTCAAGTAGATAATTACAATTTATTTTTAAATAAATACACTTTAGGAAAATTAGAAAAGAATGAACTAAAATTAAAAATAGATAATTTAGAGTATGTTAATTTCGGCAAAGACAGATATAATTTAATTAAAGTTTTTGTAGAAAGATACAAATCACGAATAAAAAGTCTAAAAGGCGATTATTTAATAGAAGATAAAATTTTTAAAACAGAATACAAACTAATCATAGGCTTAGGAAATACTTCTGTTTACGAAGTTTCAATGACCCTCCACCATATATACGGTATTCCTTATATCCCTGGGCAAGCAATAAAAGGAGTTTTAAGAAATTATGTGATAAATGCTTTCTTTGATTTAAATGAAGAAGATAGATTGAAAATTGCGAAAGAACTTTTAAATAAAGAGTTAAAGAGCTTGGAAGAATTAGATAAAGAAAAAGATAGGTTAAAAGTTTATAAAAAAATTGCTGAGAAAAAAGAAGAAAAAGCATCAGGAAACGAACTTTTTGAATTTGTTTTTGGTTCACAAGACAAACAAGGTAACATTATATTTTTTGATGCTTTTCCTGATGGAAAAATAAAAATAGATATAGATATAATGAACAATCATTTTCCAGAGTATTATGAAGATAAAGAAGGTAAAGTTCCACCTGCAGATTGGCAAAACCCAAGACCAATAAAATTTTTAGTTGTAAAAGATACGCCTTTTAAATTTTTTATTGGAATAAAAAAAGGAATAGATATTTCAAACAACCTGAAAAAATTCGGGAGTGAAGAGCAAATAAGAAGCACAGATAAATTATTAAACTATATTTTAGAACTTTTAAAAGATGCTTTAGAATTTAACGGCATGGGAGCTAAAACTTCAATAGGATATGGGTATTTAAACTCTTATAGAGTATAAAGAGAAAATAAATCAAAAACTAAAGTAATACCTTAAATTCCATGTCCATACTCCTAAAAATTTATGATTAGGCTTTTTCAAATTTGTTTTTAATCCTGAAAGCTATAATATTATTCTTATTACTCCAGTAATATGATAAGAATTGAGAATGTTTATTTATAACACTAAATAGAATTTAGACGAAAAAAATAGGTTGAATAATGGATAAAGAATAAAAAGAACTTGAGCTTAAGAAGATAGAAATTGAAAAGGTAAAGATTAAAGAAGGGCTATTTAGAACCTTGGTTATTATTGTTTTAACTGTGTCCGCAAGAATAGGTGCTTTAAATCCTAAAATTATAGGAAGCAAGTTAGATTCTTATATATATGTTTTTCTGTTGTTCATAGATGCTTTTGTATTAGGGTTTGCTTTTTGGCTTTGGCTAACGATAAGAAAAAAATTAAAGGAGGTTTGATATGTTTTTGGAAATATTACTTTTGGCAGTAATGCTCCTTGCTTTGTTGATTTTTGGAACAATGGCTTTTTTAACTATGAAAGATTATTTTGAGGAAAAAAAATATTAAAAAGATTTGTAGCTTGGAAAAAACAAAAATAACAAACATCCGCTTAACAGAAGAGGAATTAAAAGCGATAAAAGATACAGCAAAAGAAATCTTTGGAAAAGGCGTGAGAGTGTGGATTTTTGGGAGCAGGGTTAATCCTAAATTAAAAGGTGTGGATATTGACATATACATTGAAATACCAGATTATGAGGAATCCAATGTGTTTCAAAAAAAGGTGAAATATTTAGTAAAACTTGAAGATAAGATTGGAGAGCAGAAAATAGATTTGATCATAGCACCTTATGATTGTAAAGAATTTTACTGCAAAGAGGCGAAAGAAACGGGAGTGAGAATTTTATGAAAGATATAAATCTTGTCTTAAAAGAGATAGACAGACATAAAGATAGATTAGAGTACGTAATAAAAAAAATTAAAAGTTGGGGACAATTAAATGTAGAGATGCTAAATGATCCGGAAAAAGTAGAAACAATAGACGCCTTTTTATTTAGATTCTCAAAAATACAGGATACAATGGGAGAAAAACTGTTTCCGTTAATTTTAGAAATTCTTGGAGAAGAAGCAAGAAATAAACCATTTATAGATATACTAAACAGACTTGAACAGCTTGAACTTTTGCCATCTGCAAACAAATGGAAAGAACTAGGAAAAATAAGAAATTTATTAACACACACATACCCATGGGAACAGGAAATTTTAACAAAAGAACTAAAGCAAGCTATCAATACCTCTGATGAATTAATGGAAATTTATGGAAATATAAAGGAGAAAATTGGACATTATTTAAAGAAATAGAACCTTGAAGAAAAAAGTTAATATACTAAAATATGGTTAAATACTTTATTTAATAGTGTGGTTAAATTATGATAAATGAAGATTTAAAAATAGATATTTTGCCGGAAGAAGGAAAAAAAGAATTAATGGATTTTTATGAATTTTTATTAAAGAAATACGGAATTTCTATATCTAAAAAAAAAAAAGAAAAATTTATCAGAGTTTGCAGGAATTCTGGAAAAACTTCCAATAGAACCAGAAAAATATCAAAATGTAATAAGAAAAGAATGAGATTAATTTAAAATAACATAAAATGATAAATAAAATAAAAAATAAAATTAATGCAGATACACATTTAAAAGAACTCCTGAAAGGTTCATCAATTGCCTTTGTTCTCAGGATAATAGGAATAGTAGCCGGTTACATTTTTACACTCCTTGTTGCAAGGTTATACGGAGCTGACGTTTTAGGAATCTTCGTGCTCTCTTTAACACTTATGCAGATTTTCTCTGTATTCGGAAAAGCTGGAATGGATATAACATCTCTCAGATTTGTAGCAGAACTCTCTTCCCAGAATAAATGGTACACAATCAAGGATTTCTATAAAAAGGTAATACTATTTGTAATACCTGTCTCACTATTTGTAAATCTCCTTTTCTTTCTCCTGTCTCCACTAATAGCAACCTATGTTTTCAAGAAACCTCATCTTTCTGAATACTTTAGAATACTGTCTATCGGGTATATACCATTTGTCTTACTGTTTATACATTCAGAGGCTATAAGGGGACTGAAAAAAGTAGCCCAGTATATGTTCTTTCAAAGAGCTGGAATTTTTATTTTTTCCTCTGTAATTTTACCTGTTTTTTATCTTTTATTTAATGGGATAGTACCTAAGAATGTAGTTCCTATACTGGTTTATCTGATTTCTCTATTTTCAATATTTTTTTCAGCAGTTTTTCTATGGAATATGTATTTGAAGAAAAAGTTAGCAAATTTAAAAAGT
>WFXI01000245.1 GCA_015490675.1 Hydrogenothermaceae bacterium | reverse complement strand
CTATAAACTTACAAATATTGTTACTAACAAATTTTTTTCCATCAGTGGTAAAAATTATATAAGCTATGCCTTTTTTGTCTAAAAACTTTAAAGCCTTTTTTAAAGGCATTACAGATACAGCAGTTGCATATGCATCTAGATAAGTATTGTTAGCTATAGAGATTAGGGTTACAGAAGCTACTTTGTTTTGAGATTTTTTTGTTTTTGGATTTATTAAATGGTTGTTTTCTTTAGTTTTTACATATCTTTCATAATTTCCACTTGTTGATATTGAAGTATCCGCATTTTTTGTTTTAAAGGAAAAAATTATTCCTTCTTCAAAAGGATTTTTTATTCCTATTGTGCATATATTTAAACATCTAATATCACCGCTAGCTTTTATAATTACATCTTTAACTTTATTTTTTTTCAAAAAATCAGAGACTAAATCAACGGCATATCCTTTCCCTATTCCCCCAAAGTCTAGCGATATATTATTTTTTAGAAAAATATAACGATTTTTTATTTTTATATTTTCTATACCAGAGGTTTCATACTTGTCTTTTTTTAAATTTTTATAGAAACTACCATATTTTTTAGTGAGGTTGCCGAGGGTAATATCAAAGTATCCATTGGTTTCTTTGTAAATTTTTAAACTTATGTTGAGCAAATTTAAAAATTCTTTGTCGAGTT
Organism: Hydrogenothermaceae bacterium; assembly: GCA_015490675.1. Classification (GTDB taxonomy): domain Bacteria; phylum Aquificota; class Aquificia; order Aquificales; family Hydrogenothermaceae; genus Hydrogenothermus. The sequence goes on along the minus strand of WFXI01000245.1, from coordinate 2,052 downwards.
TTGCAAATTTTCTTTCATTAAGTTTTGAAACATAAGAGTTTGGTTTATATTTAGAAAATTTGTTATCTACTTGCTTGAAAATATCAAAAGCTGGTTTAAATAAGTTTTTATGTTTCTCTGGCAAAACAATGGAAATATAAGTTCCCATTATATATTTAGTTCTTTCTATCTGCCCTGAAAAAGCAAATGAAAAAGCAAAAAGAAAAAAAATTAGAACAGTTCTTTGCAAACTTCTTTAGATTTTATCCTTTCTAAAGTTAATAAAGTTTTGTAGTAAACTTCAAAAACCTTTTTTCTTTCTTCATAATTTTTTGCAGTTTTTAGTAAAGATAAGTAGTCAGAAGTTAATTCATCAATTTTTAAGTTTATTTCTTTCGCTGACATTTATTCCTCCTTTTTGAGATTTAATCTCAATCTCACTATAGTTTAACAGAGCAAAAATCTTCCTTTTATGACTGTTATCAGAAGTATTTACTTACTTTGTTAGTTTTCCTTTTAGTTCTTCAGGAATTTTTTCTATATAAATAGACTGACTTGGAAAAGCAAAGGATGAGCCATTTTTTTCTACTATTTCCATTATTTTTAGCTGAACATCTTCTTTTATATCAAGCCATTTTGACCAGTTTGCTGTGTCTGCATAGCAATAAACAAAAATATTTAGAGAACTATCTGCGAATTCATAAAAGTTAACAAGCAAAGTTAAATTTTTGTCTATATGAGGGTGGTCTAAAAGCATCTGTTTTATTTCTTTTACAATTTTTTGAATTGTTTCTTTTGGTGTGTCGTAGGTTAAGCCTACTAGTAGTTTTATTCTTCTGTTTTCTCTTCTAGAGAAGTTTTCTACAGGAGAGTTTGCTATTACGCTATTTGGAACTGTAATTAAAGATTTTTCGAAAGTTCTTATTTTGGTTGTTCTAATTCCAATATCTTCTACTATGCCTTCAATTTTTCCATCTATTAATACCCAATCTCCAATTTTAAAGGTTCTATCTGCAAGAATAGAAAGACCACCGAAGAGATTTGCAGCTGTATCTTTAGCTGCTAAAGCAAATGCTAAACCTCCAAGTCCCATAGAAGCAAGTAAAGCACTAACATTTATTCCCCATTCTTGAAGAATAGCAACAATTCCAAGAATTACTATAAAGGCTTTTAAAGATTTATTTATAAAACTTGCTACTTCCATAGAAAGTTCTTTACCAAACTTTTCTGCAAATTTATCTATTTCTTCTCTAAATACATAAACTCCATTAAAAAATATCCAGAAAATATTAATGATAAAAAGACTTCTTATGGTATGCTGTGTTAAATCATTCTCAACTCCAAGAGTATCAAAAAATGCCCATATACCTAAAACTATAAATAAAAACTTTAATGGACTTTCTATAAGCTCTAGAAATTTATCATCAATCCTTGTTTTTGTTCTACTAACGATAACTCTTAAAGTTTTAACAATAATTAGTGTGAAGATTTTTCTAAATAATAAAAATAGTAAAAAAATTAATACTGCTAAAGCCCATTTATAAATTGGAACTCCTAAAAATATTTCGTTTAAAAATTGATTAAGTTTTTCCATTTTTGCACATTTTAATTGTATCTTTTAAAATGATTTTATCATTAAATTTTTGGAGATGTTTATTTGAATTTAAAAGAAAAGATTGCAGACTTATTAGCCTCTGGTTTTTATGTAGGAAAAGTTCCATTTGCTCCAGGAACTGTAGGAACACTTGTTGCAATTCCAATAATGTTTTTATATTGGGAAAAAGGCGTTTTAGCTCAAGTTTTAATAACAATTTCTGTGTTTTTAGTAGGTTTTTGGGCTTCCACAGTTATAGTTGGCGATACCTCAAACTCTCCAGAAAAAGTTGACCCTGATTTTATAGTTATTGATGAAATTGCCGGATATATGGTTTCTATGATAGGTATTTCATTAACTCCTGTTCATCTGGCAATAGCATTTATTCTGTTTAGAATTTACGATATTTTTAAGCCTCCTCCTATAAAAAAATTTGAACAGCTTCCATCTGGTCTTGGAATAATGGCAGATGATATTGT
>WFXI01000244.1 GCA_015490675.1 Hydrogenothermaceae bacterium | reverse complement strand
CTTCTTAAGAATCTTTGGAGCTGGTTCAGAAAGTATAAAAGCTATAGAGCAAGCATTATTAAAAGAAACGGGAAGTTTTAAAAAAGCAAAAGAAAAATTGCCAGAATTTTTGCTTTTTGAATTAGGATTAGAAGTAAAAAAAGAAGATTTAGAAGAAATAGAAAATATAAAAAACAAAAAACAATTATTTGATTTTATCAAAAATAAATTGTCTAAAAATTTAGATGAAAGTCAAAAAAACCTACCCACAGAATTCCAAACCCACAAAGGAAGAGCAATATTTTACCCCACATATTTTGATAAATTATCTCTTGAAATAATTAATCCACACGATAGACGAAAAAGGGCAGGAACTATTCCAATTCATTATGAGGTTGTTCCAAAAGAGACAGAAGGGATTTTCCAACTAATCTACATTCCATTTGATGCAGTTTTAAAAAATGATGAAGATGTTAAAAATGAAGCTAAAGAAGATTTAAAGAATTTAACTGAAGCTTTAAAAATCCTATCTGAAAAAGGAATAGGAGCTAAAACCAAACTTGGTTGGGGAAGGTTTGAAATATCAGATAAAAAAATTTGCTTTAACTCAGATTTAGAAATCTCAGAGGGATGGGAAAAATGTCAGAGTTAGATTTAAATAAATTAAAACAATACAGAGATGAGATCTTAAAAGCAGAAATAGGAGCTTTACTTTTTAATCTTGGAAAGACTCATATAGGGTTTTGGAAAGAAAAAAAAGAAAATAATCAAAGAGTGTACCAGTATTTCAATGTAGATGATGAAAGTTTTAAAAATATATTTGGATTTAAGCCGTTTACAAAATATAGAAAATATTATGAAGAAGATGGAGACTTAGGGAAATCCCCTTTTGAGCATGAATTAGAAAAATATAATTTGAAAGATTTTATTTTTAACAAAAAAGTAAGATTTCCTTTTGATATAGACAATAATAAAAATGAAATAACTTGGGTTAGTTTTTTTAAAGGAGATGCTTTAGCAGATAACGAAGATGGTAAAAAATTTATAGATAAAATATTTTTTAAAGGTTGCGAGAATATAAATTCTGGAATAGATAAAGGTTCTCCAAATAAACAATTAGAACCACCTCTTTGGCTTTCTAATGCTTTTGGGGGTTTTAAAGAAAAAATAAAAGAAGAAAATTTCGACCAAAGGAGAAGATGTTTTTTTTCTAATCTTGAAAGATTTTTACAAGAAAAAGCTTACCTTCAAAATCCAAACTGGCAAGAAATTAGAAATTTTGTTCTAAAGGAAATCAAAGATTGGTATTCTCATATTTTAAGCGATAGCCGTTTTCCAATTAACGATATAACTCTTTTTGACCAAGCTTATATGACTGCTTCAATGTTTAAGGCAGTCTTAGCACAGCTTGTTATGGATAATTCTAAATCAGACACTTATGAAAAAAATCCATCTTCTATAAAATGGCGTATTTTAGGAATTCAATACGATAAAATGGGCTTAGCAGAAAAAGGATTCAAACTTGCTTCTATTAAATGGTATAGAGAGATTTCAAAAGAAATAGATGAAGAAATTAAAAAACTTTTAGAAGTTAAATATCCTATAGGAAATGAAATTTATAGAGATGAAACAGGAATTTATTTTATAGTCGGGGAAAATTTAGGAGAAGATACTAATTCTGGAGTGGCAAAATTAAAATCAAATTTAAATGAGTTAGAAAATAAGATTTTTAAAATTTTTGACAAATGCTTAAAAGGAGAAGTTTATCCATATATATCTTTAACCAAGGCTTCAAGAGGATTAATGAATTTATCTACCCTTTTAGAAAAGGCTAAAGAGAACTTCTTGAAAAGGAAAACTGATTTAATCAAAGTTCAAAAACAAGAATTAGAAAAATATTTTCTAAAGAAAAAAGTATCGGAAATTGAAGAACTTAGGAACTATCCTATTGATGAAAATACCGAATTTATATTAAAAAAAGATAAAGAAAAAGTTCCTAAGAAATGTGAAAAAGAAGAGGAACTTGAATATAACTTTGCTATAGGTGTTTGTCCCATTTGTCAAGTAAGATTAATTTTCAAAAGTGATAAATGCAAAAACAATTCACCGACAATCTGTGAAATTTGCGATAGTAGAATACATCATAATCAAGTTGCTTCTTGGATAGGTAATATAAGCGGAGAAACCATTTGGATAGACGAAATCAAAGATAAAAATAATCGTGTTGCTTACATTTCCCTAAAATTTGAGCTTGAGGATTGGTTAAGTGGGGATTTGTTGAATAGTTTGTTAGAAAGGAATATGGATTATAAAAAATCTTTATTAAAAACAAAAAAATTTATTTTAATGTTTTTATCAAAATCTTATACTTTGAATATAGATACTAGTAATATTGATAATAAAATAAATGAGATAATACGGCTTTTGAGAGACAGTCCTTTACCTAGAGACCAAAAAAAAGAATTGGGAGAAAAGAAATCTCAATTAGAAACACAAAAAAGAAAAACAGGGGCTTTTTTAAAACTTATTCAAGAAATCAAAGAGGATAATTGGTGGGAAAATAAAATTAATACTAAATATAGTTTTTCAGGATATACCAACAAAACTATAGACGAGATGATCGAAGAACTAAATAAAATTGTAGAGGAAATTAACATACCTAATCTAGATAAAATTTATAATCCTTTCCAAGAACTATCTCCCGATGCCTATAACGGTTGTAAAATTAATGATGAAACATTTGATGATTTTATTCAACAAGTTTTCTTCTCATCTATTGTAGGAACAAAATGGGAAATTTGGATCAAGCAGACACCTCTTAATAGTAAAATAGATTGGCAAGAAGAAAAAATAAAATGGGAAAAATTTACAGACGAAAACGACCCAGCTTTAGACATTTTAGCAACTCTATTACTACAATTTTTACTAAGAAAAAACCCATCACCTGCAAGACTTAGAAGAATTTGGGAAACAACACAGGAATTTTTTGAAAAAATTCATAAAAAGTTAGATACAGATCTAGAAATTCCAGTATGGAGAAGGAAAAGATTAGTTTGGGAAGTTGAATGCAGCAAATTAAAAGGTGAAAAATCTCAAGAACTAGAAGGCAGTAATTTACTGTTTTGGATGGAAAAAATAATGGATGAAGACTTAAGTAATTTATCTAAAGCCGAAAAAGAAGAGAAATTAAGACAATCTAAAAAAGCTAAAATTTATCTAATTTCTTCTATAGCAGATTTTATAGAAAAATTTGGAGGAGATGAGCTAAAGGAAAAATTAAATAAGAAAGAAATAGATCTAAATGATATAAAGCAATTTCTTCAAAGACAAAACTTTGACCTAAATTTAAGGAAATATTCTGAAAGTAAAAACAAAGGTGAAGGGGATGTTTTAATAACATTAAATTCTGATTCATTATCAGACATACACTCCTATGAACCATATTCTCTCATAACTGACATTTCACCTATCAACTACCAAGTAATCATACCAGCAGAATATTTACCAAGATTTGTTGATAAGGTGATAGAACAATACAACAATGAATTTAAATATGTTTATGGAAAATTACCTATTCATATCGGAATAGTAGTAGCTAATTATAAAAGACCTCTATACGTAAACCTAAAAGCATTAAGAAAAATTAGAAGAGATGTAAAATATACGGAAAAATTATGGATAAATGAAGATACAGGTAAGTTCTGCCAGCTTCAAAGAGAAAAATTAAGCTATTCTACAACTGAAGAAGAAAGAAATAATACAAAAGATTATTATGCACTATATTTTGATAACAAAAATGAAAAAGATTACAACTTTTATATAAAATCAAGTGATAATTGGAAATATTGGATAAGTACTTTTGATAAGTTTCCTGTAAACTCCAAAGTAAAAATTATTCCAAACACTTTTGATTTTGAATTTATGGACGCAAATACAAGAAGAAATGATATTTATTATGAAGAAAATAAACACTATAAAAGAGTTTTGAAATTAAAATCTAATCGTCCTTATGAATTAGAGGTTTACTGGAATAAGTTTAAAGTTTTCTATGAATTATTTAAAGAAAAAACTAACACAGCTAAAATGCATAAATTAGTAAGCCTGTTTTATGACAAACTACAAAATTACGATGAAAGATATAATTCACTTTTAGCTTCTGCAATTATTAATGTTTTAGAACTTAAGAAAAATAAAGATGCAAAAAGATACATTAGCCAAATTTTTGACTTAGATGAAAATGCCTCAAACTTTCAAGAGGAATTGTCTAAAAAACTAAATGAAGAAAAACTAAAACTTTTCATAGATATGTTTGAATTCTGGCATACAGCACTTAAGGAGGTTTAAGATGAGTGAAAACACACAAGAAAATAAAGATATTCAAAAAGAATTAGAAATATTTGCCTTAGCCACTGACCCAATTTACATAGGAACCGGGGGGTATACAATAGGACGAGTTGACAATACAATTGTTAGAGACCCAATAACAAACATTCCCAAAATTCCTGGAAGTAGCTTGGCTGGAACATGGAGATATTATACTGTTTTGGAAATACATAAATATTTTTCAAATGATGAATACAGAATAAAAAAAACAAGTCGTAAGGATAAAAATTTAAATGAAATTTTCACAAGCGACTCGCCAGATTGGATTAAAACTTTTGAAGGAAACAGATATATAGGAATTAAATGTGCAGGACAAGATGATACGCCATATATTGATTTTGAAAAAAACGGTGTTGATGAAGAAAAAAATAAAACAGGGCACTGCGGACATTGTATAGTTTGTAAAGGGTTTGGATTTTCAAAGAAAGATATAAGCTGGCAAGGGCAAATATTTTTTAGTGATTTAAATATTATATTTTTCCCAGTTTTTACAATGAGAGGAACCACATGGATAACTACAGCTCCAAAACTAAAAGAAATCGGAATAGATGATGTAAATGCACCCAGTAAAAATAAGATTCTTACGAAAAAAGGAGATGAAGGTTATATTAATTTAGGATGGTTATATTTAGAAGTGGAAGGAAGTCATAATTTTTGTAATGATATAAAAGTTGATAATTTTGAATTAAAACCTGAAGATGTAATTATCGTTCCAGAAGAGCTATTTTCTCATATAGTAAACTCAAACCTTGAAGTTAGAACCTCTGTATCAATTGACCCAATCACAGGAGCAGCAAAAGAAGGAGCTTTATTTACCTCAGAGGCAATCCCAAGAGGAACTATTTTTTATGGAAATATAAGAATTTTTGATAAAAAGG
>WFXI01000243.1 GCA_015490675.1 Hydrogenothermaceae bacterium | reverse complement strand
AGTAGTGTTTAAAACAAGCTCTCCAATAATTATAGAAGACGAAAATGATAATCCTGTTTTATTTTCAGATGAAAAGTTTGAATATCATCTGAATGAAATCACGGATAGAATACTAAGGTCTCCTCACATCAAAGGAAAAGGCTTAGAGGAACCACTTAAATTTGAACCAATAAGAATGAACAAACAGGTTATAAAACATACGCTAAAAGACTTTAGAGAAAAAACAGGGAAGCCAATAATGTATTTAACCGGGAATTTAGGGATATTTAAACTCTCAGGATATCCAAAAGACTTAGAAATCCTTTACAAAATCGGCATAGGCAATCGAACAGGTCAAGGCTTTGGTATGGTGGAGGTTTTAGGATGAATGTTTTTTATAGTGCTTATCAGCAAGTTTTGACAAGAAAATTGTTATTATTCCAGATACAATTACAAAAAATAAAGCCAATAATAAAAAATCATTTGTCATTTTCATATCCTCCTGACTTGTATAAAAGATATCCCCCAAATGCGGAAAAAACAAGCCATAAAATTGCCCCAATAAAAGCGTTTGTATTTAGCTTGTTAGACACAAATGGTTGCAAAATAGCGAAAACAAAAGAAGCTAATGCCATATTAAGAAAGAGTTTTCCGAATTCTTCTAATAATTTTTTCATTTCAATATATAAACATATAAAAGATTTATATTGCAATAAGTATATAGAAATTTGGGAGCAATAAAATGGAAAGAGTTTATCTTGGGGATTGGCTTTATAATGCGGGAATTGTTGGCTTTTTGAATATAAATTCCCATTTGTGGGATGTAAAGGATAAAAAGCTAATATCAAAAGACGAAAATTTACTCAAATTTGGTGACAATTACATAGAATTTGACAGAAAAATATTTGATGGTTTCGCAGAAAGATTTTTCGATTACTCTTCTAAAGAATATATGAGTTTGTTCAATCATATTGGCAAACTAAAAAAATTAAAAGAAACCAAACTTAAGGAATTAGAAATCTCATTTAATAGCAAAAATGAAAAAGAAGCTAAAAAAGTTTGGAAAGAAATTACGAAATCTTTAAAAGAAATAGGTTTAAAAGATAAATATTCTTATAAAGAAGAAATACCCGAAAGTATAGCTTCAATAGAGGACGCAAATAAAATTTTAGAAAATGCAATTTCTTATTTGGAAAATTTACCAGAAGAGGTAAAGAATAAAAAAGCTATAGATTATTTTAGATTTGGGAAATTTTTCCATAGAAACTGGTTGAACGCTTTATCTTTAGAAAGTTTTAAGCAAAAGTATGAAGAACCTTTAAAAGAAAATTCATTAAAAGAACAGGAGATTAAAGTAAAAAAAGAAAAAGTAAAAATACCTTGTTTTGTATGCTATCCCCAAAGAATAGCAAAAAAAGACAAAAGTTTTTTAACTTCATTAGTATCTTTTGCAGGTCTAAATGCAGATTTAATAAATTTTATTTATATGCCAAAAGGTAGGAAAATAAAATCAAAAATAGAACTACCTCTTTGTGAAATTTGTGAGATTATTTATTTTTCATATTTTGCTGGATTAACGCCAGTTAAAAAAGATAATAAAACTGTTTATTACTTTGTAAACTCTGATAGTTCCATTGAAGATTTAGTTAGAGAAAATCAACTATTGAAAAATATTTTAACTACAGAAATTTCTGAAAATATCCTTTTAGATTTCTTTACACAAATAGTTTTAGAAAGTTCTTATCGTGAAGCTGTTTATACTTTACAAAATATTGCAGTGTTAGAACTTGACCTTACCAATAAAACAATGCCAAAAGTATACTCATTTAATCTCTCAAGGGAAAAAGCTCAATTTTTGAAAGAGCCTAAAAACAAAGAAGACTTAAGAAGGTTTTCAAGAAGTTATTACAAAATCAAAGACACAAAAATTTCTATACTGCCTGAGATAATGTATTTAATATTGGAAAACAAATTTTATTTTAATTACCTAAATAAACTTTTGAAGTTTTATACAGCAACACAAAACAACTCCAAAAATTATGAAACAAATATTAATCCTTACCAGCTTCAAGTTTTAAATAGCTTAATCTTTAGATTTTTAACACATGTAGGAGGGTTAACAATGAATACTTCAGAAAAGGAAATGTGGCGTATTTATAACAAAGGTATAGAACTGGCAAACTTACTAAAATCTAAAAATGCAGAGAATAAAATTCAATCCATTTCATACAATCTCCTTAATGCTCTCAGGATTGGGGATACAAGAGAATTTATGGATGTTTTAATTAGAACTTATATGGCTTATGGAGAAGAAATTCCATCATCTTTTATAAAAACTCTTTCAGACAAAGAGACTTTTTATGCTTTAGGATACAGCTTTTTAAATGGACTTTTAGGGGAAGAAAACCAATCAAAAAAACAAGAGGAGGTTGATAATAATGGCTAATTTAGAACCAAAAGGATTAACAATTTCAGTAATATTTGACGCAATGAGCTTAAACTATGGGGAAGGTGTTGGGAACATATCAGAACTTAAAAAATTATCAAGGTCTGGAGAACTACTTTCTTACGAATCAAGACAGGCGATAAGATACGATATTTATAGAATGCTAAAGGAACTATTTAATATAGATGCTGACAAAGAAGACCCCTTAACGGCAGAGCAGGATGTAGTTCAATTCAAACCAGAAGCTAATATTAAAGATTATGTGGAAGCAGATTTATTTGGATATATGAAAACAGAGCAAGGGAAAGGTTCACTTACAAGACCAGCAGTTGTTAGAATATCTCCGGCAATTTCCCTTGAACCGATGTTTTTGGATGTAGAATTTGGAACAAACTTGAATTTTGCCCAAAGAGCAGGAGCAAATCCAAATCCTTTCCAGTTTGAACATCATTTATCCTTATATTCTTACACAATAACTATAGAGCTTGATAGAGTAGGAGAAGACCCTAACGATGATATTTCTCTTGAGCCACAGGAAAAAGCCAAAAGAGTAAATATGGTTTTAGATGTTTTAAAAGTTTTAAACAGAAACATAAAGGGTAGAATGGAAAGTCTAAACCCATTGTTTGCAATTGGTGGCGTTTATAATGTGAAAAATCCATTTTTTATGGGAAGATTAAAAATCCAATACAACAGGGAAACAAGGAAATACCTTTTAGATACTCCTATTATTCAATCTGTTCTTGAAATGTCTTTTAACGGAGAAAAGGT
>WFXI01000242.1 GCA_015490675.1 Hydrogenothermaceae bacterium | reverse complement strand
GTATTGAAGTTTTAAGTATAATAAAAGAAAAAGAGGAATTTTACAGATTTGTTAATGAAAACTATACAAAAGAACTTGAAGAAACTATGGACAAAATAGAAAAAAATAACGAAGATTATATTAATGCTTTAGAAAAACTTTTTGAAGATGTAATTAAAAATTATTATAAAGGGAGGTAGCTATGAAAACAGCGATAATTTCTTTTGACCCGAATATAGCAGAAGAATTCAAAAATAAATTAGGAGAGGCTAATGTAAGAGTGTATATAGACAGTATATCTATGCTAAAAGAAGTTGAAGAATATAATCCTATTTTCATAGTTTACGATGCATCAGCAGGAGATTTTGCTTTTGATGACCTGAAATTTTTACTTTCCAGAGACAAAGTAAAAGATAAAAAATTCAAGGTTTTATACTCTAAAGACCAGCCAATAGAAGATAGTGAAATACTTTCTCAAAATATAGATATTTATGAAAAAAACTCTGAGCTTTACAAAGTAATTTCAGATATTTTAGAAGAAAGTAAAAAACTACATCAGGAAGAAGAGTTAAAGTTAGCCCAAGAACTAGCAACTCAGCAGACTTACGAACAACCTGAAACTTATGAGTTTGATATGTCTCAAAATTTAATGGAGGAAACAACTTTTCAGTCTCCTGAAAGTGTAGAGGAAATCTATTCTCAAAATATGTCAGCAGAAGAAAGTTTTGAAAGTATTCCAGATATGACTATAGAAGATCTTAATTCTGAAGAATTTAAATTAGATGATAAAGATTTTACATTTTCTCAGGACGAAAGTTTTTCAGAGCCAAAGGAGGAGATAGAACCTGTTATAAAAGAACCTGAAACAGAAGAATATAAATCTATTGAAAAAAGCTCTTTTAATGAAGAAGTAGAACCTGTAGGTAGCAAAATAACTTTATCAATCTCTAAAGAAGATATTGAAACGGCAGTTGTAAAGCTCGCTGCAGATAAGCTTGTTGAAAATTTAAAAGAGGATGCTGAAATTAAAGAAATTTTTGAAAATGTAAAGTTAGATTTTGTAAATAGGGTCAATTCAGAACTAGAGACACTAAAAGAAGAAATAAGACAGGAGGTTAAAAATAAATTATTCAAAAAGGTGGAAGAAGAACTATACAATAAAATAAATACAGAACTTAAAGACTACATTGCAGAACAAATTGCATTAATGATTAAGGAAAAAATTAATCAGGCTTTTAAAACATAAGACATAATTTTTGTAAAAAGAGCTAAAACAGCAGAAGCACTTAAAATAAAAATATGAACAAAAACAGAAGATAAAACAGCTGTATCTTTATCTATTCCAAGAAGGAGGAGGATACCAGCAAATCCTCCTTCATAAGTTCCTATTCCTGCAAGTCCGTGTATAGGAAGTATTGTTGTTAAGTCTCCTGCAGAAGAAGCAAATAAAGCTAAAGAATAATCAAGGTTTAAAGCTTTAGGTAAAACTAAATAAAATGCAGTAAACTTAAAGATTAATGTCAAAATTGATAAAACATAAAGATTTATAATATTTTTACTATGAAGCACATCTTCTTTAAAACTCTTAAACTTTTCAAAGTTTACAAAATTTGAAATAAATGCAATTAAAAATATTCCTAAAGGAGAAACCATTAAAAATAAAATTGCTAAATAAAAGCTTTTAATCAGCAAAAATGCAAAAATAAAAACCACAATTAAAGAATAAGCATCAAAAACCCTAACAGTAAAAAAACTAACAGCAGACTTTGATATTTCTATACCTTCTTTTTTTAACATATAAAAAAACGAAAATTCACCAGTCCTAAAAGGTAAAAATATATTAAAAACAGTGTTATAAACAGTTAGTTTAAAAAGTTTAAAAAAATCTTTAATAGGAAGTGTAATTTTCCACCTTATTGTTCGCAAAATATAACTAAAAAAATAAAGAAAAAATGCTAAGAAAATGTTAACCAAACTTATAGAAGAAAAAAATTTAACAAATTTATCAAAACCAATAACTTTATAAAACAAATATATAAATCCAGCTGTTATAGCAATTGAAACAAAAATTTCAAAAAATTTTACTACTTTATTCACTTTTTCTAATAATTTCCTTTATTAGATAAGGTCTCTTATTTTGACTTTCATAATAAGTCCTTACAATAAGTTCTGCAACGATACCTGTTGATAAAAGCTGAATTCCAGATAAAACAAGTAAAGTTCCAAAGGTTAATAAAGGTCTGTTTCCTATATCTTGTCCTAAAAATAGTTTTATTCCAACTAAATAAAGTAAAACTGCAAAACCAAATAAAAGTAAAATTAAACCAGTTCCACCAAAAACCCTTAAAGGTTTAGTTCTATAGTCAAGTAAAAACTTAACTAAAAATAAATCTAAAATAACCTTAAAAGTCCTAGAAATACCATATTTTGATTTTCCATATATTCTAGGATGGTGTTTTACAGGTAATTCTGTAATCTTTGCCCCCATAGGTTTAGCAAGAGCAGGTAAAAATCTATGCATTTCTCCAAAATAGTCTAAATTTTTGGCAATATCTGCTTTATAAGCTTTTAGAGAACAACCATAATCGTGGAGATGAACTCCTGTAACTTTAGATATTAACCAGTTAGCAATTCTAGAAGGTAGTGTTCTACTTAAAAACGCATCTTTTCTATCTTTTCTCCATCCACTAACAATATCATATCCTTCTGTCATTTTTTCTAGTAGTCTTGGAATATCCTCAGGGTCATTTTGAAGGTCTCCATCCATTGTAATAATAATTTCTCCGTTTGCTATATCAAATCCAGCAGACATTGCAGCAGTTTGTCCATAATTTCTTTTAAAAGTTACTCCTATAACATTGGGATCTTTTTCTGCTAATTCCTTAATAATTTCCCAAGATTTATCAGTACTACCATCATTTACAAATATAATCTCATAAGATTTTCCTATACTGTCTAGAACTTTTTTTAGTTTTTCGTACAAAATAGGTAAGTTTTCCTCTTCATTATAAATAGGAACTACGATGGATAAATTAACCTTTTTGTTTTCTTTCATTTTCCACCTTTATTTTTGTAAATTTTATTATTCCTTTGAAACCTATAGGTTTTAGTTTCTTTTTATAATATTTAGAGGCTTCTAGGTAATTTTTAAAGTATCCTATATACAAAATATAATATGTTGATTTTCCTATTTTCCTTTTTTTTAACTTAGCTTTGTGTCCATAAAGAGATAATTTTCTCATTTGTTTTATTGCGTCTTTTTTATTTGAAAAAATACCTAATTGGATATAAAATCTTATAACTTTTTTGATTTTTTTATTTTTTGATTTTTTATTATCTTTCTGCTCTAAGTTTTTTATAGAACCTTTTTTGCTTTCAATTTTTTTTATATCTTTTTTATTTTCCTTTCCTTCTTTTAAATTTATATTTTTATCAATAGGTTTTGGTTCTTTTGTTATAGCTATTTGTGGAGGTTCCAGAGGAAGGGTACTTTCGTTAATTTTATCTTTTATCTTTTCTTTGGAAATCTTCTCTTCTTCGAGAATTTCATTGTAAAGTTTGTTTATTTTTTGTTTAAGAATAAAATCTTTATCAGCTAAAAGCTTTGCTTTTTTTAAATATCTTTTTGATAGATTGTATTTTTTTTCTTTATAGTAAATTTCCCCTAAAGCATAGTAAAGTTTTGCATTACTTATACCACTTGCTATAGCCTTAAGAATTACATTCCTCGCCTTATCATTTTTTTCTAGTTCAAGGTAATAATTTACTAATGCCTCATATGCTGGTACAAAATAGCTATTATATGAAATAGCTTTATTTAATAGCTCTTCATATTTATCCAAGTTTCCTAGTTTTTTATAAGCTAAAGCTAGATTGTAATAAGCAATTTCTTTTCTCTCATAGTTTTCAAAACTTATTGCTTTATTGAATTTTTTTATAGCTTCTCTTATTTGACCTTTTTTTACTAAAGCTATTCCTAGATTTGTATATATTTCTGGTTTTTTAGGATCTAGTTTTAGTGCCTGTAGAAAATAATATATGGCTTTATCAAACTCGCCTACCTTAGAATATGCTATTCCTAGAGCATTGTATATTTGAGTATCTTTAGGATTTAACTCTAATGCTTTATTTAAGTTGTATATAGCCTGTGCTATGTTACCGGAATTTAAGTAAGAAACTCCAAGTTTATAGTAAAACTTTGATAGTTTTTTAGAGTCTTTTATTTCACCTTTTTGTGATGCTTTTTTTGATGAGCAACTATAATTATAGGGCAAAGACAAAACAACGGATAATATTATAATTAAAATAAAAAATTTTTTCATCTATTCCCAGTAACAATATATGTGGTAATTATAACTAAAAATTATATTATAAAATTAAAAATGAGGGGAATTTTAATCCCCTCGTATAAGTATGTGAATTTAATTATTTTCTTCTTTTGATTTATTCTCGATAGTAATAAATTCAGGATTGTTAGCTACCGCTTCTTGTACTCCCTGAGAAATTCTGTATGCACAGAATGAAGGACCACACATTGAGCAGAATTTAGCAGATTTATATCCTTCTTGAGGAAGAGTTTCATCGTGATATTTTCTTGCTGTTTCAGGATCAATAGCAAGTTCAAATTGTTTTTCCCAGTCAAACTCATATCTAGCTTTTGACATAGCATCGTCCCATTCTTTGGCTCCAGGTCTATGTCTAGCTAAGTCTGCAGCGTGAGCTGCTATTTTATAAGCAATTAATCCCTGTTTTACATCTTCAGCATTTGGAAGACCTAAGTGCTCTTTAGGAGTTACATAACATAGCATAGAAGCTCCGTACCATCCTGCCATAGCAGCACCAATTGCAGAAGCAATATGGTCATATCCTGGAGCAATATCAGTTACTAATGGACCTAACACATAGAAAGGTGCTTCGTGACAGAGCTCCATTTCTTTCTTGATATTCATTTCTATTTGATCCATAGGAACATGTCCTGGACCTTCTATCATAACCTGAACACCGTGTTCCCAAGCTTTTTTAGTTAACTCACCAAGAACTTTAAGTTCTGCAAATTGAGCTTCATCTGAAGCATCATTAATACAACCAGGTCTTAAACCATCTCCAAGAGAGAATGAAACATCGTATTTTTTGAATATTTGGCAAATTTTATCAAAGTTAGTGTATAAAGGATTTTGTTTACCGTGGACGGTCATCCACTCAGCCATTATAGAACCGCCTCTAGAAACAATTCCCATTAATCTGTGATTAACAAGAGGTAAAAATTCTCTTAAGACTCCAGCATGGATAGTCATATAGTCAACACCTTGTTGAGCCTGATGTTCAATCATATCTAGTATGTCTTGCTCTGTTAATTTTTCTATTGAACGAACTTCTTGTAATGCCTGATAAATAGGAACTGTTCCTACAGGCACAGGTGAGTTAGCAATTATAGCTTCTCTGATTTCATCAATATTTCCACCAGTTGACAAGTCCATTACTGTATCAGCACCATATTTTAAAGCAACTCTTAACTTTTCAAGTTCTCCTTCCACATCCGAAGTAATAGCAGAGTTTCCTATATTTGCATTAACTTTACATTTTGCAGCTATACCAATAGCCATAGGTTCAAGTCTATAGTGGTGTATATTGGCAGGGATTATCATTCTTCCTCTTGCAACTTCATCTCTAATAAGCTCCACAGGAAGATTTTCCCTTTTTGCTACATATTCCATTTCAGGAGTTATAACTCCTTCTCTAGCATAGTCCATTTGTGTTTTTCCATAGGTTGTGCTTCTTGGAACTGCATATTTACCCATATTTATAACCTCCTTATTATTTCCTTTCGTATTTAATTACAAGATATTACTTATATAAAAAATGAAAATTCTCATAAAATTACCAGTTTGCTAACTTTTCTAAATCATCATAAAAGTTCGGGTAAGAAATTGTTGCACACTCTGCATCTTTAATAGTAATTCCTTCTTCTGAAATGAGTCCTAATATACTAAATCCCATAGCTATTCTATGGTCTTTAAAACTGTCTATAATTCCACCTTTTATATTTTGTTTTCCTTTAATAATCATTCCATCTTCAAGTTCTTCCACTTCCACACCTATAGCTCTTAAATTTTCAACTACAGACTTTATTCTATCACTTTCTTTTACTCTTAATTCTTTTGCGTCTTTAATTACAGTTTCTCCTTCTGCCTGAGTAGCAACTAATGCAAGTAGTGGTAATTCATCAATCATTGAAGGAATTTCTTGTTTTTCTACAGTTACACCTTTTAAATCAGGAGAATACTTAACAAGTATATCTGCAACAGGTTCGCCAGCTTGTTCTCTCTGATTTATGTATTCAATATTTGCTCCCATTTCCTTAAGCTTTCTGAAAAATCCATCTCTTGTAGGATTTATTAAAACCTCTTCTAGTAAAATCTCCGAATTTTTAACCAAAACTGCTCCAGCTGCAAAAAACGCTGCAGAAGAAGGGTCTGCTGGTACATCTATATCTATAGCATTCAGTTCTTTACCACCTAAAATATGGACCCTATATCCACCTTCATCAAATTCTGTTTTTATTTGAGCTCCCATACTTTTTAACATTCTTTCTGTATGGTCTCTTGACATAACTGGCTCTATAACTGTTGTTTTTCTGGAAGCTGTTAATCCTGCCAAGAGTAATGCTGATTTAACCTGTGCGGAAGCCCTCTCGTTAAAAAATTCAATTCCCCTTAAATTACCACCTCTAATTGCAATAGGTAAGTATTCTCCTTTTTCTCTTCCATCAACATGTGCCCCCATCATTTTTAAGGGAGATAAAACTCTTTTCATAGGTCTTTTTCTTAAAGAATCATCTCCTGTTAAAGTTGCAAATATTTTTTGTCCTGCGATAACTCCTAAGGTTAATCTAGTTGTAGTTCCAGAGTTTCCCATATATAAAACATCATCAGGTTCTTTTAATCCATCTAAGCCTCTTCCGTGTACAAAGAATAAACCTTGGTCTTCATCTATCTGAATTTCCATTTTTCTATAAACATCAACAGTTGTTAATGTATCTCCTGCTTTTAGAAAGTTTTTTACTATGGAAGTTCCATTAGCAAGAGAAGATAAAATAATAGCTCTATGTGATATAGATTTATCAGAAGGAACTCTAAGTTTTCCTTTTAATGATTTTGCTTTTTTTATTGTTTTTTCCATTAACTCTCCCTAAAAAAAGATTTTGTATATTATATATGACATTAAAATAAGATTTATAACTATTAAAAATCCAATAATAATTTTAAAAATTAAATGTCTATAACTTTTTACATTTAAAATTTCAGGGTCTATTGTAGAAATTGCTATATCTATATTATGTGGTTTTATTTTAAATGAGTTTTCTATAAATGCAGACATTAAAGCTCGAGAAGAAATTATATTTATGAGTCTTGGATTTCCTTTTGAGATTTTAAATATTTTTTTTATAGCCTTATCAGTAAATGATATATTATTTCCTTTTGCTAAAGTTAATCTGTGATTTATATATTTTTTTGTATCTTCAAAATCTAAAGGTTTTAAATACAGTTTATTTGTAATTCTTTGTAGTAATTGCCTTAATGAAGGAAGCTTTAATTTTTCATCTAATTCAGGCTGCCCTACAAGTATAATCTGAACTAACTTTTCACTATTTGTTTCAAGATTTGATAATGTCCTTAATTCTTCAAGGGTTTCTACAGGTAGGTTTTGAGCCTCATCTACAATTATTAAAACTTTTTGACCTTCTTTTAACTTTTCTTCAAGAAAACTTTTAAAAGCTTTTAAAGTTTCATTTTTAGATTTAAATTCTTTTTCTATACCTAGTTCCTCCAATACTACATTTAAAAACTCATCAGGAGATAAATTGGGAGTTAATATTAGGGCATATATTAAACTTTCCCCATTTTCTTCTAAAAATCTTCTTATTACTGTAGTTTTTCCAGTTCCTGGTTCTCCAAGTAAAACACAAAAACCTTCTCCAGAAGATATTACAAATTTTAACAGTCTATCTGCATCTCTATGTGATTTAGAAGGAAAAAAGTACTTAGGATCTGGTGTTATTTTAAAAGGGTCTTCTTTTAAGCCAAAAAATTCTAGGTAAT
>WFXI01000241.1 GCA_015490675.1 Hydrogenothermaceae bacterium | reverse complement strand
GTTTTTGGAACTATGGCATTTTTAACAATCAAAGATTATTTTGAAGAAAGCAAGAAATCGTAATGGCAAAAAAAGAAGAGCTTTTAGAAGAAAAAGTAAATTGTGAAAAATGTCAGGATACAGGCTGGGTATATACTAAAGAAGGAGTAGTTAAATGCCTGTGCCAAATTAAAGATATATCTGAATCTTTAATGGATAGAATGAGAATTCCTAAAAGATATAGAGAAAAAAATTTAACAAACTATGCACCTCAAAGGCATTACAATCAACACCTTGTAGTAAAAAGAATAAGAGCTTATTTAAACTCTAAAGAGTTTGATAATGGAAAAGGACTTTTTTTATTTGGTCCTCCAGGAGTAGGAAAAACTCATCTAGCAGTAGCTATATTAAAAGAGTTTTTTCTAAAAAGACAAATAGTAGGACTATTTAGAGATACACGAACTCTCTTATTTGACTTAAAGGCAACATTTGAAGGATATGGTTCAGGTAGAGAAATATTAGATGAAGTTTTGGAAGCACCTTTGCTAGTTTTAGATGATTTAGGAAATGAAAGGTTATCTGACTGGGCAATTGATATACTACACTACATAATAATAAATAGATATAATGATATGAAACCTGTAATAATAACTTCAAATACGCCATTAAAGAAAAGACATCCTGATGAAGTTGATATAGAAGACAAACTTGGAGGAGCAGTAGCTTCTAGATTAAGAGAAATGACAACATTTATAGAAATAAAAGGAGAAGATGCAAGGATTGATAACCCTCTTTTAAAAAGAATAAAAGATGAGGAAGAAAATGAGAACAGCTAAAGTAAAAAGACAGACGAAAGAAACAAATATTGAAATAGAAGTAAACCTAGATGGAAAAGGAATTTATGAAGTTAAAACACCAGTAGGATTTTTAACACATATGTTAGAAAGCTTTTCAAAACACTCTTTAATAGATTTAAAAGTAGTAGCAGATGGGGATGTTCATATTAGCCATCATCACACAGTAGAAGATGTTGGAATAGTTTTAGGTGAAGCAGTAAAACAGGCTTTAGGTGATAAAAAAGGTATAAGAAGATTTGGATATTCAATTATTCCAATGGATGAAGCCCTTTGTATGTGTAGTATTGATTTATCTGGTAGACCCCTTATTTTTTATGATGATTTAGGACTTAGAGGCAAAATTACAGAATTTGATTTTGAGCTTATGGGAGAATTTTTTAAAGGTTTTGCTTTACAGGCTGGAATAACAATGCATTTAAAGGCTCTAGCAGGACATAATTTACACCATATAGCAGAGTGTTTAACAAAGTCTTTTGCAGTAGCACTTAGAAATGCTGTAGAAATAGACCCTAGGAGGTCTGAGGATACACCCTCAACAAAAGGAGTTTTATGATGGATAGAAAAGAAAAAATTGTAGAAATACTTCAAGAGAAAGGAGAGGCAACAGTAAAAGAGCTTGCAAATATTTTTAATGTTTCGGAAATGACTATTTACAGAGATATAAAAGAGCTAGAAAAAGAAGGATACATAAAAAGAAAGCACGGTTCTGTTTTATTAAAAACAGAAGAAGATGAAGAAAAAACAAAAGATAAAACCTGCCCTGTTTGCGAAAAGGTAATAACTAGAGCACATCCTTACAAAATCTCTTTAGAAAATAAAACCATAGAAGCTTGCTGTGAACACTGCGGAATGATACTTCATAAACAATATGAAGATAAAGATGTTTTTGCAATTACTTACGATTTTATAACAGAAAACCCTATAACAGCTTTTAACGCTTATTATGTAGTTGGAAGTAGTGCAAAGCCTTGTTGTAGTCCAAGTGTTATTCCATTTTCAGATAAGGAAATGGCAGAAAAGTTCGTCAAAGGTTTTGGTGGAAAGGTTATGTCTTTTTTAGAAGTTTATGATGAGATAAATAAAACAATGAACTTGAATATAAAAAGTTGCTGTCAACAAACAGAAACTATAAACATATCAAAGATAAAAAAAGAGGCTAAATAAAGTTTGGGAGAAGCTTTAAAGGAATTAGGAAAGCATTTTTTAAATTTAGCAGTTGCGGTAATAGTGTTTATGATTTTGCAACCTTTGGTTTCTCCAAATATCAGCAATAAATTTTATCTAATAGGTATGATTTCTTATCTGATTATTGTTATATCAGGCTTTTTTCTTATAATAATTGGTAAAAAGCTGGAGGATATAAAAAATGAATGAAGAACTTTATGGATACTATCTTTTTATATTTGGATTTTTAGCATTATTTGCTCTAGGAAGTTTAGCCTTTGCGTATTTATATGTATCTAAAACTAACAAGGAGCACAAATGAGAGTAGTTTTTTGGGGTACGCCAGATTTTGCTGTAAGAAATTTAGAAGAATTAATTAACTCTAAACACGAAGTTGTAGCTGTTATTACCCAGCCAGATAAACCAAAAGGAAGAGGAAAAAAGCTAACACCACCTCCAGTTAAAGTTTTGGCTGAAAAACATAATATTCCTGTTTATCAACCAGAAAAACTAAAAAACAATGAAGAAATTAGAAAGATATTAAAAGAATTAAATCCTGATGTATCAGTTGTTGTAGCTTATGGAAAAATAATTCCTGAAGATATTATAGAAATACCAAAATATAAAACTATAAATGTTCACGCATCGCTACTTCCAGAATTTAGAGGAGCAGCACCAATTCACAGGGCAATAATGGAAGGCAAAGACAAAACTGGTGTATGTATTATGGAAATTACAAAAGAACTTGATGCTGGAGATGTTTATAAATGTAGGGAAGTGGAAATTTTAGATGAGGACGATATTGTTTCTCTTCACGATAAGCTAGCAGAAGAAGGAGCCAAACTTTTAATAGAAGTATTAGATGAAATAGAAACAGGTAAAGCAAAAAAAACACCTCAAGACCATTCAAAGGCAACCTATGCAAAACCAATAGAAAAAGAAGAAGGAAAAATAGACTGGTCTAAATCTGCAAGAGAAATTTTTAATCAAATTAGAGCTCTAAAAGTATGGCCAAAAGCTTTTACAGATTTTAGAGATACTCAAATAAAAATTTTAGATGCAAAAATTGTTGATGAAGACTCTGATGAAAACATAGGTGAAATAGTAAAACTAGAAAAAGGAAAAGGTTTTATAGTCCAAACAGGGAAAGGAAAGCTTTTAATAACCAAAGTTCAGTTTCCAAATGGCAAACCTATATCTGCTGACGATGCAGTTAGAGGATATCATATAAAAGAAGGAGAAAAACTTTCATAATTGTCTTTATTATCTAGTTGAGACAAAGTTGTTAAAAACTAACCAGATTTTTAAAATCTTGGGAGGGTTTAATATCAATACTTTGCGAGGATTTAACTAAAAATTTGTTACCTAAACTGGGATGTGGCAGAGGTTTTGGGGATAATTTTTGAGAAAAAATTGCCTTCTAAACCGCATAAAATAAAGATTTACTATTTTTTGTTGCTCGGAGGCTTTGTTTATGCTATTATGAAGATAGCTAAGGTTAAAAAAGTTAAAAATCGGCTACTTGACTTTCTGAATATGGCTTGTATCAATGGTTTGCTAGGTACTCTTGCATTCTCCCGCTTTTATTAGGGAATTGCGACCTTAATTTTTTTATTCAAAAATTCTAAATTTGTATCTTGCATTCTCCCGCTTTTATTAGGGAATTGCGACTCTCTTCTCGAAAAATATTCTGCTCCAGAAATGCCAAGTTTTTTCTTGCATTCTCCCGCTTTTATTAGGGAATTGCGACATTCGTGTATCCTACAAACTCTTCTACTACCTCCTTTTCCTTGCATTCTCCCGCTTTTATTAGGGAATTGCGACAATTCTTCCACAGGATACAAATCTTCTTCAGGTTTCGTTTCCTTGCATTCTCCCGACTTCTTTAGGGAATTGCGACCATAATTTATGCTATATGTCAAGTTTTTTTTAATTGCTTGCATTCTCCCGCTTTTCTTAGGGAATTTTGGGATCTCATTAGACACCTCCTTTGACTGGGGTTTGGGCTTTCGCCCAGCCTTAATATTTACACATTTATCCTCTTAATTTTGGTATCCTTTTATTAGTCAAATCTGTCTTCTTTCAGGAGAAATTTATGCTTGAAAATTTTGACCAGATAAAAAAAGATTACGAATTTACTGCTGTTGATGAAGAAAGAATAAAAGAATTAAGACCAATAATGGAAAAACATTTAGATGAGTTTTTAGACAGATTATACAAATTTATTTTTAGACTACCTCAAGCCCATAAATTCTTCAAAAATGAAGAAGTAAAAAAAAGACATACAGAAAAAATAAAACAGTGGTATAAAGACCTTTTTTCTGGAAATTACGATGATAGATATTTTGAAAAACTTCACAAAATTGGAGAAGTCCACGACCAGCTAGGAATTCCAAATCATTATATAAATGCTACATTTAACTTCATAAGAAGGTTTTTCATTGAAAAAATAAACCAAGAATTTGGATACTCAAGACAAAGAAACCTTTATGTAGAAAGTCTAGGGAAACTTTTAGATATAAATTTAGACATTCTGACAAAAGCATATATAGAAGAAGAAATAAGCCGTTATATGAAACTCTCTAAACTAGAAAAAAAGCTAGTTAGAATTTCTAAAAGATTTGCAGATTTCCTTGATATGACCCTTCTAGTTGCACTTATTTTAATGTCTTTCTTTGTAATTGGACTATTTGCTTTTGATATTTATGAACTAATAACTGGCAAAGTTTCCATTGAAGAAGGGATTATTAAAACCCTTGGTAGCTTACTAATTTTATGGGCTGTTGCAGAACTGATGGGTGAAGAAATAAAACACCTAAGAGGTGGAGGGTTTGCCCTAACTGCCTTTATAAGTGTAGCTTTAGCAGCAATAATTAGAAAAATACTTATTGTTTCTCTATCACCAGAAGATATAAAAAAACTCGTTGCCTATGGATTTGTTCTATTAATTTTAGGTATTGTTTACTTTTTAATAGCCAAAAAAATTAAACCAGCTAACTCTCATTAGTTTTTTGACAATCAGGGCATATGCCATACACCTCTATGCAGTGCCCTGTTATCTCAAATTGATGAACTTCTTTTAACTCCTCTTTAAACTTATCAAATGGGCAGTTATCAATAATTACAATCTTGCCACATTTTTCACAAACTAAATAATTTTTCTTGTCAGGTAAGGCAAATCTAGCTTTATCCTCGTTCATCATATAAGATTTAATCACAAGCCCTTCTTTAACAAGCATATCTAGATTTCTATAAATTGTAGATAGGCTAATATCCATTCCTTTTTCTTTTAACATTAGATATATATCTTCGGCGTGTATTGGGATATTTGCATTTTCTAAAACTTCTAAAATTGCCTTTCTTTGCTTTGTAAATCTATACTTTTTTGGTATTTCTAGCTTTTTACTCATTCTACTTTCCTATAAAAGTTAGATAACTAATAATATCAGTAAAAATATTCTTTTTGCAAATGATTTGCATTTGAAATTTTATTATGAGACAATGTTATTTAAGGAAAATTTTTCAGGAGGAATTTTATGGCAATTAAAACTACAGTTTTTGGTTATCCTAAAATTGGACCAAACAGAGAATTAAAAAAGGCAGTTGAAAGCTACTGGAAAGGTGAAATTTCAAAAGAAGAAATGCTTAAAAGGGCAGAAGAAGTTGATATTGAAAGAATGAAAAAAGTAATAGATGCAAATTTAGATTACATTCCATCTAACGATTTTTCACTTTACGATTTTGTATTAGATATTTCTACTATGATTAATGCTATTCCACAAAGATTTCAAAATATAGAAGATAGCCTTGATAGATACTTTGCAATGGCAAGGGGAACAAAAGATGCTATTGCCTGTGAAATGACAAAATGGTTTGACACAAACTACCACTATATTGTTCCAGAATTAACTGGTGGATTTAAATTAGTAAAAAACAGGCCTTTAACTTCTTATAAATGGGCAAAAGAAAAATTTGGAGTTGAAACAAAACCTGTTTTAGTTGGAGCATTTACATACTTAATGCTTTCTAAAGTTTACGAAAGACAGGAAGGCTCTCTTTTAATGAAAATGGTAAAAGCAGATGAAAGTGAGAAATTTAAACCATTACTCCTTGAGATAGCTTCTGTTTACAACCAAATGCTTAAAGAGTTACAACAAGAGGGAGTAAAAGCAGTTCAGTTTGATGAACCTGCACTTGTTTTAGATTTAGATGATGAAAAGATAGATGCGTTAATTGAGGCTTATAAAATAATAACTGATGGAATAGATAATATTGAAATTTTCGTCCATACATACTACGAAAGCCTTGACCACTTTGAAAGAATTACAAATGAACTTCCAGTTGCAGGTATTGGGCTTGATTTTGTTGTAAATAATGAAAATCTTGAAAATCTTAAAAAATATGGATTTCCAAAAGATAAAAAACTACAGGCTGGAGTAATTTCAGGTAGAGACCCTTGGAAAACAGATTATAAAGAAGTGTTAGCTTTAATTGATGAGATTAAAAATTATGTTGATGAAGACAGAATTGTTTTATCAAATGCAGCACCACTTTTCCACCTACCAGTGTCATTAGAACCAGAAAAAGGACATTTAGATGATAGATTAATCGGTCTTTTATCATTTGCAAATGAAAGACTTGAGGAAATTAAAACATTAAAAGAAATAATAAATGAAGGAAAAGAAGTTCCTGCACAATCTTTACAGGCTCTTAGAGATGAGTTTAAAAATGAAGAAGTAAGAAAAGCTATAGAAGGAATAGACCAGCAAGAAATAAAAAGACCTCACGACTTTAAAGAAAGATACAAAAAGCAAATTGAAATGCTTGGTCTTCCAAGGTTCCCAACTACCACAATAGGAAGTTTCCCTCAAACAAAAGAAGTTCGTCAAATGAGAGCTAAATTTAGAAGAGGAGAAATTTCAGCAGAAGAATATGAGAACTTTATAAAAGAGCAGATTAAGAAGGCAGTAGAAATACAGGAAGACCTTGGACTTGATGTATTTGTTCACGGAGAATTTGAAAGAACAGATATGGTTGAGTTCTTCGGTGAAAAAATGGATGGTTTTGCATTTACTAAAAATGGATGGGTTCAGTCTTACGGCTCAAGATGTGTTAGACCACCAATTATTTATGGAGATGTTTCAAGACCTTCCGCTATGACAGTTAAAGAAATTGTTTATGCACAAAGCTTAACAGATAAACCAATGAAAGGAATGTTAACTGGACCTGTAACTATATTAAACTGGTCTTTCTATAGAAAAGACATACCTAAAAAAGAAATTGCATATCAAATAGCACTTGCATTGAGAGATGAAGTTTTAGACCTTGAAAAAGAAGGAATAAAAGTAATTCAAATAGATGAGCCTGCATTTAGAGAAGGACTTCCTCTTAAAAAAAGAAAACAAGAAGAATATTTAAAATGGGCAGTTAAAGCATTTAGATTAACAAACAACACAGTTCAGGAAACAACTCAAATACATACTCATATGTGTTATTCAGAATTTAACGAGATTATTGAATGGATTTATGCAATGGATGCAGATGTTATCTCAATTGAAGCATCAAGGTCTAAAGGAGAAATCATAGAAGCTTTTGAAAGATTTAACTACGACCACGGAATAGGAGTTGGTGTTTACGACATCCACTCACCAAGAATTCCACCAGTTGAGGAAATGCTTGAAATAGCAGAAAGAACTGTTCAGGTAATAGATAAGAACCTAATCTGGATTAACCCTGACTGTGG
>WFXI01000240.1 GCA_015490675.1 Hydrogenothermaceae bacterium | reverse complement strand
TCCTTTATATACTCTTTTTTATTATCAAGTTTGGAGCTGTAGGACCCTTTAGGTCTGCCAAGTTTTTTACCTTCTGCTTTTCTTTTTGCTAGAGCTTCTTTTGTTCTTTGGCTGATTAATTCTCTTTCTATTTCTGATGCAAGACTAAAAGCAAAGGTAAGGACTTTACTTTGTATATCATCTTTTAACTCATAATTACCCTTTACCACATAAACATTTACACCTTTCCTTAAAAGGATTGATAGAAGCTCCATTATCTCTAGCATAGACCTGCCTAGTCTGGATAGTTCTGCAACAATTAGGTTATCTCCTGATTGTAGATTATCAATAAGGTCTTTTAGTTTTCTGTTTTTCCAGGATATACGACCACTTACAGACTCTTCAATAAACTCTACATTTCCTAGTTTTTTATCGTTTGCAAATTGTAGTATTGCATATTTTTGATTCTCTAAATCTTGTTTGTCTGTTGATACTCTGATATATGCGTATGTTTTTGGCATTTGATAAAAACTATTTTTTTTATTCTTTCTCTGAATTAGTTTCCTTTATTACTTTTTCTACAAATTCTATTGGTACATCTAAAACTTCAGCTATTTGCTGTGGACCTAGTTTTAACTTTTGGTAAAGTTTTTTAATATCTTCCTTTTTAGCCTTTTTGAAAAAAGGGTCATTTCTTATCATTTCTTCTGTTATTGTCAATGGCATATTTCTTTCTTAATATTTAAGTTTTTTATTTTCTTTAATTACTTTTTCAACAAAATCCACAGAAACTTTTAAAACTTTAGCTATTTTTTCAGGTTCTAAATTTAGCTCTTTGTATAAATTTAAAATATCTTCTTTTTTAGCTTTTTTGAAAAAAGGGTCGTTTCTAATCATTTCCTCTGTTATTGTCAATGGCATACCTTTTTCCTCCCAAATAGATGTCAACCTTTCCTTTAATTTAGGTCTGTAATTTAATGCTATCAATAATTTTCTAATATTATCAGCCCTCGGTTTTTCTGGTAGCTTTAAAAGTTCTTCAATAAGTGAAAATATGTATTTTTCAAAATCTTTAACTTTGCACAAAACAGCAAGTATTTTATCTTCTAAATTATCACTTTCTAAAAGTTCCTTACATTCTATCTCTTTTATATCCTTTAGCTCATAGCTAAATTTTAACTTATCTGTTTCTAAAAAATTTGGCATATTGGGTTTTCCATCTCCTACATATAAAACCATTTGTTTAATAGGTTTATTTGGATATCTTTGTTTCAATAGTAAATAATACTCAAGCATTCTAAAGGGCATATTTTTATCGTTTTGTGTTTGAAGCTCCAGATGAAAAATAGAACCATCTTCTAATTGTAAGACTAAATCGGCTACTCTTTCTTTTGTGGATGGAAAAGTGTTATCAAGTATTTTTGTGCCTTTCTTTCCTGTTAAAATGCTTACAAACTTTTGAGGTATGTTCTGGATTAAATCTCTTAAAGTTTTGTCAAATTCTGCCATCTACTTAGCTCTTAGCATTTTAAACTTATAGACCTTCTATATCTTTCGATGTTTTTTGGATAACTGATTGGTAATATTTTTCATCATCTCTATCAGCCTCTTTTACTAGATTTTCTTCTTCATATGTTAAATAGGTGTATCTTGATACCCAAGGAACTCTTAATTTAATTTTTATGTTTCCAAAATCCCACTCTGCATAACCCTCTGCCAAATAAGGTTCTATATACTTAACAGGATTTCCGTATTTAGCTTTTAATTTATCATAGTAAGACTTAAAAGTATTTTTACCCATATCCTCATAGAGTATATAGGTAATTTCCATAAGGCGACCTTTATAAAACCAGAATTTAGCATTAGATAAATTTTTTAATTTTATGTTTTCCACAAAATATCCATAAACATTGGGATTCGAAATATCATCCTTTATAATTCTATAACCTTTTTTTGTTATTACCCAACCTTTCTTCTTTGCTACAGATAAAAATTCATTTACCGTTGTAGAACCTAAAATTAAACCAAAAGGTTTAGGTATATTTTCTAAATTTTTCAATCTCTCATACTTCTTACAACCATCTCCATCATTAAGATTACAGGCTTTCTCATAATACTTAGCTGCCATTTGGTAATTTTTTTCTACTCCTTCTCCTACTTCATACATAACCCCTAAATTATGACAACCAGTCCCATTATTAAGATAGCAAGCTTTTTCGAAATATTCAGCTGCTTTTTTATAATCTTCATCTACCCCTTTTCCTCTTACATACATAAGTCCTAAATTTTTACAACCAATATCATCATTAAGATTACAAGCTTTTTCATAATATTTAATTGCCTTTTGATAATCTTTTTCTACTCCATATCCCTTTTCATACATAAAACCTAAACTATTACAACCAATACCATCATTAAGATTACAAGCTTTTTCGTAGTGTTTAACTGCCTTTTCATAATCTTTCTCTACTCCTTTTCCTTCTTCATACATAAGTCCTAAATTAAAACAACTAACTTCATCATTAAGTTTACAAGCCTTTTCATAATACTTAGCCGATTTTTTATAATCTTTCTTTACTCCATATCCTTTACTATACATAGCTCCTAAATTAAAACAACCAATTCCATTATTAAGGTTACAAGCTTTCTCATAATATTTAATTGCCTTTTTATAATCTTTTTCTACACCATATCCTTTTTCATACATAAAACCTAAATTACTGCAACCACTACCATCATTAAGGTTACAAGCTTTCTCATAATATTTAATTGCCTTTTTATAATCCTTTTCTACTTCTTTTCCTTTTTCATACATAAGCCCTAAATTATTACAACCACCTCCATTATCAAGATTGCAGGCTTTCTCGTAATATTTAATTGCCTTTTTATAATCTTTTTCTACTCCGTATCCTTTTTTATACATAAATCCTAAATTAAAACAACCACTTCCATTTCTAAGATTACAAGCTTTTTCAAAATATTTAGCTGCCTTCTTGTAATCTTTCTCTACTCCTTCCCCTTTATAATACATAAACCCTAAATTAAAACAACCTTCTTTATTACCAAGATTGCAGGCTTTCTCGTAATATTTAGCTGCTTTTTTGTAGTCCTTCTCTACCCCTTTTCCATATACATAGAAAAGTCCTAAACTATTACAACTACTTCCATCTCTAAGATTACAGGCTTTATAGTAATATTTAACTGCTTTTTTATAATCTTTTTCTACTCCATATCCTTTTTCATATATAACTCCCAATGCAAAACATGACTTAGCTACATCCTTTTTACAATCTTCTTCAAATAGTTTCACAGCTAAGCTATAGTTTTTTTGATTAAATGCCTGTAAAGCTTTATCAAAATTATCTTTAGCAAACAAGTTCCAATTAATTAAAAACAAAGATGAAATGATAAAAAAACCTAACTTTTTCATCTCCTATTTCCCCCTTTAAAACTTTTACTCAAAGAAAAGAAGATAAAAATTTTTAAAGCAATAGAAGATAAAAAAGCAAATTAGAAAATTTATTAAATATTGCCATAGTTTACCATAATTACTATAAGACCTTCTAAACACTATTATTTACAGGCAATTATTATCTACAATGTCAAAAAAAAACATAGATTTTTAATTATTTATATAAAATAAACTTATCAGAAATATATGAATTTTCATTTAATTATTTTGATACAAAAAACGGATATTTTTAGTATAGTTCTAACTCTTTAATTTCCTTTTTTGATTTTTGGTAAAGTTTTCTTCTTTTTCCTTTTAAATTTTGAGTTAGTTCTTGGATTTTATTTGCATTACATACTTTTAAAACCTCTAAGCCTTGTATTAAATCATTTTGTTTTTTTACATAACTTTGCCTTCTTTGAGCTACTATCCATTTATGAATATGAAACCTTTCTGGAGATGGTAAAGGAACTTCTATACCTTCAACATTTACATAAATGATATCTTCTAATAAATCACTTACAAAAGGAAGAGGAGTAGCATCAATATTTAGATTTTCTAATTTTAAAATTTTGCTTTTATAACCTGCTGGTTCTTCAATAATAAATTCTATATCTATATTTTCCCCTTTAAATGTTGCATAGCTATAACCTGTTACTGTTCCTATTATTTCTGGAAAAAATCCTAACTCCTCTAATATTCCCTGTAAGTTAAATTTTATTTTCTTGCTTTTTGCATATAAACTAAAAACAAAATCTACATCTAATGTTCTTAATGCATATTTAAAATTAGGATATTTAAACCTATAGAAATATAAAACCCAACTTCCTCCCAAAACATAATATCCTTTAAGATACTTATTCAATTGATTTATAACTTTTAAAACATCATTAATTTCTATCATTAGGAATCCTTAGTAGTTTATTTAATTCTTTAATTTTTTCTTTTAGTCGTTTTTT
Organism: Hydrogenothermaceae bacterium; assembly: GCA_015490675.1. Taxonomy (GTDB): domain Bacteria; phylum Aquificota; class Aquificia; order Aquificales; family Hydrogenothermaceae; genus Hydrogenothermus. The sequence continues at coordinate 5,481 of WFXI01000240.1, read as the reverse complement.
TTCTGCAATTAATCTTTTTCTTTCATTTATTTGTTTTTCAAGATTTTTATCAACTTTTCCTACAAAAATGGACTTTACTTTTTTACCTTCTCTTTTGGATTTATATAGATATTTATAGGTTTTACCTTCTTTTTTTATTTCTCTTATCCATCCAGAAGGTAAAGATTTTAGTCTATGTTCTATTACTTTTAGTCTTCCTAAAAGCCTTTCTCTTTCTTCTATTAAGATATTTTCTATGATTTCATTCTTCATTACACTACATAGTGTATATTAAGTGCAATGTAGTGTAAAGATTGTGAAAATAAAAACTAGTAGGTATATATATTTTTGGTTATTGAATGTAAACTTAAGAGTTTTTATTAAGTTTAGTTTCTATAAAAAACGGTGGATTACCTAAAAATCATCTAACACTCAATCCTTCGTCCATATATCTAATAATCGGATAAATAAAGAATTCTATAACCCTTCTTTTGCCTATATCGATTTCCGCTAAAACTGTCATTCCTGGTTTGGCACATTTGTTATTAGACAAACAATTTTTTAGTAAATCTATATACACTTCATACACTCGTCCTAATACTTTATCTTCTATGCTATCTTTAGAAACGAGTCTTACTTTTCCCTGCAACATTCCATATTTTTGAAAATTATATGTATCCAATTTTATTTTCACATCCATACCCTCTTTTATGTATCCTATATCTTTATTTTCTACTAAAGCTTTAACTAATAGTTTATTGTTAGCAGGAACTATATATAATAATTTCTCTGCTGGGGTTACTACCGCACCTACTGTAAATACAGATAATTGTTTTATCCATCCATCAACGGGAGCCTTTAGAACTTGCTTTTTATGTTTAAATTTTATCTGCTTTAGTCTATTTTTTAATTCTGTTAGTTGTTTTTTATTATCAGTAAGCTCTTTAAGTAGGTTTTCTTTAAAGGATTGCTTATAGTTTTTTAATTCGTTTTCTATTTGTACTATCTGTAATTCAAATGAGTTTTTTTCTTTTCTTAAAGTATTTATTTGACCTTTTATTTTTATAATTTCTTTTTTCAAATCCTCTATTTCTTTTTTAGGAATTAGATCTGCTACTATCTCTAGTTTTTTCTTTTCTTCTATTAAGGCATTTAATAAATCTATATTTGTTTTTATTTCAATATCAACTCTTTCGATATTTTTTTGAATTTCTTTTCTCTTTGAAACTAAGGAGTTTATTCTAGACTCATAAACATCTAATGTTTTGTCATATAACATCTTTTGTAATAAACAAAACTGATTTGATTTTTTTTGTACATAGAATGGTTTTCCATATATTAGTGCATTCAATCTTTCATTAATGATCTCTAGCTGTTTTATCTTTTCTTCAATTAGACTTAATTCAGGTTCTGTTATAGCTGGGTCAAGCTCTATAAGTGGTTGTCCTTTTTTTACGAAATCTCCAGGCTTAACAAGTATTTTGGATATAACTCCCGTGTCTAGTGGCTGAACTACTTTTATTTCTTCTTCTGGGGTTATTACTCCTTTTGCAGAAACTACTACATCTATTTTTGCAAAGAATAGCCATCCTACTAAAAAGAAAAAGCTTAATATTATGGTCCATAGTATAAATCTTCCTATAGGGCTTACTGGTTTTTCCTCTATTTCGATTATTTCTGGTTTAAATTCATGACTATCTTCTTTTTTCCAAAACATCATATTACCTGTTGAGAATATAGATTATAAAAATATCCTTTTTTCTTCATTAATTGGTTAAAACTGCCTGCTTCTACAATCTTTCCGTTGTCTATAGCTATGATTAAATCACAATCTTTTACGGTTGTTAGTCTATGGGCTATAATGATAACTGTTCTACCTTCTTTTATTAGTTTCATATTTTGCTGTATTATTTTTTCTGATTCATAATCTAATGCTGATGTTGCTTCATCAAAAATGAGAATTCTTGGATTGGTTATTAAAGCTCTTGCTATTGCTATTCTTTGTTTTTGCCCACCTGAAAGGGTTGAACCTCTTTCTCCAACCATTGTATCGTACCCTTCTGGTAGTTTTGATATAAACTCATGGGCTCCTGCAATTTTTGCTACATTTATAATTAGTTCCATAGGTGCATCTGGCATTGGCATAGCAATGTTTTCTCGTATTGTTCCACTAAAAAGATAGTTTTCTTGAAGAACAACTCCTATATTTTTTCTAAGCCATACAGGGTTTAGATGTTTTACATCAACTGAATCTATATATATTTCCCCTTCTGTGGGTATATAAAGCCTTTGTATAAGCTTTGCTATTGTACTTTTTCCACTTCCACTTCTTCCTATAATTCCTACACACATACTTGGTTTAATTTCAAAGGACACACCTTTTAGAACATAAGGTGTATCTGGCCTATATCTGAATTTAACATTTTCAAATCTTATTGAGCCTAATAGTTTGTTAAGAGTTATAGAATTTTCTGTTTTTATTTCTGTTGGATGGTTAAGTATGTCTCCTATTCTGTCTACAGATAGTAATGCCTGTTGAAGTTCATGCCATACACTTACTAGGTTTATTACAGGATTCACAAGTTGTCCTGCAAACATTTGAAATGCTATGAGTTGCCCAACGGTCATATTTCCCTGAATTACTTCCTTAACTCCTAAAAAGAGAATAGCAATTGTTATAAACCTTCTGAGTAGTTCTGAAATACTACCTGCTATATTTGATATGTTGGAAAGATTAAATGATGCTTTTACTGAATCTGCTAAAACATTTTCCCACTTTTTTTGTATATTTCCCTCTATTGCTAAGGACTTTACTGTTTGTATTCCTGTAACTGATTCCACTAAATATGAATTTGCTTTTGCTCCTGTATAGAATTTTTCGTCAAGTCTCCTCTTATATTCTGGAGTAATAATAAAAAATAGAGTCGCTATTATAAATATAATACCCATTACTACCATTGACAGTTTAACACTATAAATAAGCATTATTACTAAAAAGACTATAGAAAAAACAAAGTCTACGATTACTGTTATAGCTCTATTCGTTAAGAAATTTCTTATAGTATCTATTTCCCTTATTCTTGCTATAGTATCTCCTACTTTTCTGGATTCAAAATAAGTTATTGGTAGAGATAAAAGATGTCTAAATATTCTTGCCCCAAGTTTTGCATCAAGTTTTGTTGTTGTATGTAAAAATACATACTTCCTCGCTAGATTTAATAGAAATTCAAAAATTATTACTCCAACAAATGCAATAGCTATTACCTCAAGAGTCGTCATACTTCTGTGAACTAACACTTTATCTAGTATGACTTGTGTAAAGAGAGGTGTTGCAAGTCCAAATATTTGAACTACAAGAGAAGCTATTAATGTTTCTGTCATTAATGACTTATATCTTTTTATCTCTTCCCAGAACCATCTTAGTCCAAATACTACCCTACTTTTTGAATTTTTATGTCTTACTGGAATAAATATGTCCACTATTTTTTCTAAATCTTCGATGGAAATACTTAGAAGATGTTTTCCTTTTTCTGGCTGTAAAACAATGGCCTGATTTTTCTCTTTGTCAAATTTTAGTACAACTCCGTATTTACCTTCTTTTGTTAGAAAAACTGCTGGTAATGGATATTTTTCTAAAAATTTTTTCGGTGGTAATTTTTTCTTTTTGAATTTAAATCCCTTATCTTTTATTATCCTTAAAAATTGTTCTAATTTTAGTTCATTTTCACTTATTGCATAATCTCTTATCACAGCCCTTATATCTATATTTATTCCTTCTAACTTACCTATTACTTCAATTACTGCTAGACCTGTGTTCAATAGAGAACTCCTCTAATATCTTTAATTTTTTAGCTATATATAAACTTTGTATCTCTAAAAGTTTTAAGTTTAATTGTTCGTTAACAAGTTCTATTTCTTTTTGAATTAAATTTATCTTGGATTCTTTCCCTACATCATACAACCTTTTTTTATCTTTTATATCTTCAGCTATGTTTTTTATTTTTTCTTTAATTTGTTTAATTTTTTGTTTGTTGTATTTTATATCAGAATAATTATTTTTGATTTCTATTTTTTTCTTTTTCAATATTAACTCTTTTTCCAATTTCAACTTTTCTATTTCCTTCTTTATCTGCATAATCATATGGGCAGTTTTAAACCCATCAAACAAAACAAAACTAACAGTAAAACCAATTCCCCAATTTACAGGTCTTAATCCATCAACTGTCTTTCCATAACTATTTTTATCAAAATTTGACATAGAATATCTACCAAAAAGTTTAATCATCGGAAAGTAATTTGCCCTTTCTGACTTTAATTGAAATTCCTTAGATTTTATTTTACTGTCATATAAAATAATTTCTGGTAGTTCCTCTACTCTTACATATATATCCTTTCTCTCCATTTCGTTTCTAAAATTTTCAAAATAAGGATCCTTTATATCTTCATTTACCAACAAAGAGATATTATTAACTATGGACTGCTTCTCTTGTCTTAATGTTTCTATTTGTGTAGATATATCTGCAAGCTTTATAGCTATATTAGTAACATTTTCTTTAGAAATTAAACCTGTTTTATATAATTTTTGATTTAGTTCATAGAGAGTTATATATAATCTTCTTAATTTACCAAAAGTATTTAGCTTCTCTTGAATCATAAGTACTCTGTAGTAGTTATCCAATAAATCCAAAATTTGTCTTTCAACTGTAGAAGTTAAATTTAGTTTCGTAGTCTCTACATACGCTCTATACATACCAAGATTGTATTTTTTTCTTCCAAAATCAAATAAAAGATAGTTAAACCTTAAAGATAAAGATGATGTATAACCTGTGCTACCTATATAATATTGTCCATTTATATAAGTTGGGGATTTTATCAAATCCTTTAAATATTCGTTATAAAAATCTAAAGTTATCGTTGGAAACATATAAGACTTTTCTATATTGTATTTTTCCCTAGCAATAAAAATTTCTGACTTAGATATTTTTATTTTCAAATTCCTTTTTAAAAGCAAGTATCTTAAATATTCAAAAGAAATCCTTTCCCCATAGGAAACAGAGGAAAGGATCACGATAAATATAAGTATATATCTTATGTATGCCATGCATTTACTATTATGTTCATTAACTGCTGATTGTTTCTTATATCATCAACATTTGTTATATTTATTCCATTTGTTTCTGCATAAGTAGAAATCTCCTGAATTATCCTGTTTATATCTCCTTTATTAAGGAAATATCCTTCTTCTATTTGAATAGCATCTATTCCCCAATTATGATATTTTTGATTTTTTACAGTAATTTCATCATTATCTCCATACTTAATTATCAAATCATTTCCCTTCATAAAAAATATTACATCATCCCTGCTTATCCCCTCGCCTAACTTTATCGTGTCCTCCCCTGACCAATCCCAGTTATATATCGTGTCGTTACCATCACCCTTGTTAAATACATAAATGTCTCTCCCTTCTCCACCTACTAACCTGTCATCCCCTTCTCCTCC
>WFXI01000239.1 GCA_015490675.1 Hydrogenothermaceae bacterium | reverse complement strand
CAAATTTTTTAGGTTTTGCTGGAGCTGGAGCTGAACCTGTTTCTATATTATTATTTAATATGTTATTATTATTTATAGTTATAGTGTTGTCGTCCTGTATGCCCTCTTTTACGCTTATCTGAAACTCTATTTGGCTTATTCGCCTTCCTTTTTTCTTTTTTGTGTAAGATACAATCAAATCGGTTTTTTCGTTGATTTCGTCAATAGCTTGCTTTAAGACCCTTCTCTCAAAGTCAAAAAATCGTTTGTATTCGTGTTTCTCAACGCCGAGCATTGCTCTTAAATCTTCTACTTTGTCCACTCTATAGCCTGTCTCTTGATATTGTTTCAACAACTCATACAACCTTATGGCATATTTGGAACTTAGTTGTAGAACTATTGTTAGAGGGATTTTTGTAAATCTTTCTTTTAGCTCTAGAAGAAATGGCTTTAAATCGGGATGGAACTGCACCTCTATGTATTCCTTGCCTTCATTGTATTTTGCCTTTGAAAACCATTGATATAAAACAAATTCCTTTTTGCCATTCTCATCTACTCTTTCTACTTCAATTATCCTTGACATAAGCCTTTTTAAAGCTGTTTTTATTTGATGGTAGTTTTTTTCGTGTATTCCTGTTGTCTCTATGATTAGCTTTTTAGGTATTCTAAGCATTGGAAAACCACTAGGAGCTGTTTCCATACTGTCTAATAAGCCTATAGTAGCTAATACTAGCCTCTGTTCTTCTACTGTTAGGTTATACCTTGCTTCTATTAAGCTGTTTTCCATCACTGCATTGTGTTTCTCTAATTTCATATCTTCCGATATCTCATAAACCTCTGGCTCTATTACCTCTTGTTTTTTATTAATTTTACCTTTTCTACCCCTCTTTTTTGGCATTTTTGACCTCTAATCTCTAATATTGCTTTTGATATTATACCAAATATATAACGACTTTGAGTAAATTTGTCGTTTTTTGGTAGTAAATTTGTCGTTTTTTGGTAGTAAATTTGTCGTTTTTTGGTAGTAAATTTGTCGTTTTTTGGTAGTAAATTTGTCGTCCCTTTCCGTTGCCAGCCGTTGGCACGCAACGCTTCCCCGAGAGCTAAAAAGGGTTAAAAAAGGATTAAAAAAGGATTAAAAATATTGATGATGATGATATATATAGGCAAAATCAAAAAATATTTATGCGAATATTTGAATATTAGATGGTAAGTTTAAAGTTTTTCTGCAAATGCTTTTACCAAAGCCTGTAATTTTAAGGGAAGAAACGGCTATGAGGAGAAGGAAAATAATTGAAGATGTTAAGCTTGTTGCAGGCTCTAACAATTTTTCGCAAAAAAAATCGTGAAAAATATATTGCGGGCGGTTTTGTATAATCTTATACAAAATATTTTTAGTTTTTAATTTTTTTTGTATAATATTACTCAAAAATATATTTGTTTGGAGGTAAGCAAATGAAGGTGAAAGAAGGGTTAAAAACTTTGGAATATGTTTGGCAACAGCTGTGGATAGAGTTTTGCAGGCTAGATGATATGTATAAAAAGATAATAGAAAAAGTAAAGCCTAAAAAGGAGCTTCCTAAAACTGTTAACCTTATTGGTTATGATGGCTTAATTGCTTTTTTATCCGCTACAAAGACTAAGAAAAAAACTTATGTATATGCAAGGCTTATTGCAGTTAGGACGGGCATAGAGGCTAAAAAAGAAATTGAATATGAAATCAAAAACATAAAGACAGGTAAAGTAAGCTCAAGAACAGAAAGGAGAGAATATATACAGCTACTAAATGCAAAAGAGGAATTTTATGGAATGTTCAAGGAGCTAGCACATCAATACTCAATAGTCAGAGCACTTGCTTTATTTTTTACGAAGAAATATGTAAATGATTATTTGATAATCGGAAGGGCTTTTGATAATTTTTTTGAAAAACATAAAGAGGAATTTAAACAAAGAAAGATAGATAAAAAAGACTTCTTTAAGGCAATTGTGAATGTTATCCTTTATTAATTTTGTATAACATTATTCAAAAATATCAATAGTCAATAGGGGGGTGTGTCTTTATAATTTCCTTTAAATATTGCCTTTTTTGGAGCAAATAATTATAATAATTATCAAAAGAATATGTTTAAAGTTGCTTGCTAACCTTTAAAAATTAAAGGTAAAAAACGAAAAGCTAGGCTAGGCAAGCTCGGTTTTTGTCTGACGACAAAAACCTTCGCTTGCTGGGGGATACCCCCAGACCCCCAAAAAGTGAAAAAAATGGAGAAGAAAAACAGAATAACGATAAGGCTTACTGATAAAGAACTAGAAAAGTTAGAAAGGTTATCAGGACAAGCAAATATAACTAAATCAGAGTTTTTAAGAACTTTACTCAATAGTGTTGATGAAAAGCAGTTTGTAGAACAGTTAATAAAAAAGCAAGAAGAATATGCAATTATAAGAACTTATTTAAGCAGAATTGGAACAAATATAAATCAAATTGCAAGAAAGCTAAATATGAATGAGTGTTTAAACGATACAGATAGATTTTTACTTAAGCAGATTATAGAAGAAATTAAAAAGGTTCACGATAAGTTGTTATGAGCTACTTCAAAGTCATCAAACAAGGCAAAGGAGATGGAGCAGGCAGGGTAAGGTATTTACTCCTACACAGCGATGGAGAGCCTGTGAAGGTTTATTCAAATATAGTTGAAGATTTATTTTTGTATGCTAATGAAAATCTGCAAGATGAGAACTACAGAAGAAAATTAGCAAATCGTTTTAATCAGATACTCAAATATCGTCAAAATGACTATAAAACAAAGCATTTAGTAGTTAGTTTTTCACATTTATTAGATGATGAGGAGCTTGAAAAAGCAGTAAATATAATTGAAGAAACACTTGCATATAAGATTTCCGATACTGCTTATATGATAGTCGTTCATCGAGAGCCAAACAACCGAACAGCTTTTCATATTGTTGTGTCAAGAAACAGCCAAAACAAATTAATAGATTTTAATCAAAAAGAGTTTTACCTAACAAAAAAGGAACTTGCAGAAAATTTGAAAAATGCAGGTCTAATGAATGAACTTGAAATAAAAGCATATAACAACCTGAAAGAGAATAAAGCAAAAGAGAATAAGGTAAAGGGACAGGACATAAAAAATAGAGTAAAAGATATAGCAAGTAAAATAATGGAGCATTTAGAGAATGGAAGAATTAAAAATGCTAAAGCATTGATTAATTATTACAGCTTCAAAGTTGAGTTATACAGAGCAGGAGAAAAAAGCCCAGTAAAGAACGAAACACTCAAAAGAGATAGGTTATATGTGTCAGCAGTTATAAAGGACAAAAAGGAAAAGAAATATAAAAGAATATATATAAGAGCAGACAAGCATTTAAAGTCATTTTTTAGTAAGTATATAGATATACATAACAAGTTAGCAGAGCTTGAAGAAATTAAGCAAATAAACAAAAAAGCAGAACAGAAGGCAGAAATAAAAAATATTCCTGATTTGTCTGTGTCTGTCCCTTCTATCCCTAAAATGCCTAGAACTGTATTAAAAGTAGAAAAAACACAGCAAGAACAAAGCAAAGCAAAATACAAACACATTAAAAGAGATATTGAGAATAACTTAAAAGCACTTATTGAGAAGAAAAGAAAACTTGATAATGAGCTGACAAAGAAAAAGTTAAGAAGATTAAACAATATCCATATTTTTAGGAAAATTGCAGAAGAAGAAAAAATTAAAGTTGCTAAACCAAATATGTTTGAACTTCAAGATATAAAAGGAGTTGAAAATGATAGAAAAAGAGAAGAAAGACGAATTTTTACAGCTTATAGACAGCTACAAACAGCTATTGATAGAATACGAACAGTTGACCGAAGAAGTAGAGAAGTTGAGAGAAGAAAAATCAGTATTAGAACAGTTGAACCAGCAACTATACAAGAACTTAAATGTATTAGTATCAACATACAAAGAGCTAAAGAATTTTCACGCAACGAACTATCGCGAAATAGACAAAGTATTGAAAGACACAGAAGAAATATTGAACAGTTTAGAGTAAGATTAGCAGACCTTGAAAGGAAAGAACAAAGAATAGT
>WFXI01000238.1 GCA_015490675.1 Hydrogenothermaceae bacterium | reverse complement strand
TTCTTCTTCCACCTTGCTGTATAGCATTAACTATTGTGTCAAATATTTTTATAAAAGGTATTACACCAGAAGATTTAGCATTTAAGGATTTAATAGGTGAACCTGTTGCTCTAATTCTTGTAACATCTGTTCCAACTCCACCAGCATACTTGGCTAAAAATGCAGTTTCTTTAGCCTTATCCATAATCGATTCTAAAGAATCATCTATAACATTCACATAACAGCTGGAATACTGGTGAGTAACTGTTCCAGAGTTATATAGTGTTGGTGTTGAGTGTAGATATTCTAATTTAGAAATCTTGTCATAAATTTTAATCACTTCATCTTCATCGTTTCCTATTCCCATTGCAACTCTCATAAAAAACCATTGAGGCTTTTCTATAATTTCTCCGTTTCTATCTTTTGTAAAATACCTATCTTTTAATGTTGTCATACCAAAGTAGTCTAAAAGTGTATCCCTTTCATAATCTAATGCATTTTCTAATTTGTCTAAATCAAAATTTAGCAAATCTTCTTTATAAAGTTTCTCTTTTACTCCAAATTCAATAGCCTCTTTGAAAGAGTTAAATCTTTTATCTATTTTTCTATTTATTATTTTTTGCAGTTGTCTAGATGCTAATGTGTCGTAAATATAGTGAGTTGGAATTAATTGTTCTATTGCTTTTAAAACAAGAAAGTCTAACTCTTCTGTAGTTACCCTTTCTGGTATCTTCAAATCAAGTTCTTTAGCTATTTTAAAAGCAATTTCCCAGTCATCTGGTAAATCCATTCCTTCAAAAAGAGCGAATATAGCATTTATAAGTTTTTTCATCTGAAATTTTTCTTCTGTTCCGTCTCTTTTGACAACAATTCTTTCCATGAAAAAACCTCCTTTATATTGTTAATTTGTATAAAGCATTTCCTACAGAAAAAACTTTGTGGTAGTTGTTTTTCTGAGTAAAATTCTCTTCTTTTTCTCCAGTTTTAGTCTTCATAAAGTTTTGTCTAGGTATAAGGTTTACAAAGTCTTTAGTGTAGTAATAATCTGGCTCTGTAATTTTTATTCTTTCAAAACCTAAAGTTTCCAAAGACTTACCAGAAAATAATCTTAAATCCACATAAGAATATAAATTACCCTTTATGTAGTTCTTAATATGAGAAACTAATTTTCCTAATGCACCAATAACATTAGTATATGTTTTATTAGCAAATCTATATATCTCATATCCATCTAACCCGAATCTAGCTTTTCCTATACTTATAGCACTTACTATTTGTTCGTTATGAACCAATCCAAAACTTTGTCCCAGTACTACTTCATTTGCTATATGGTTATTTATAAAAAACTCATAGGCTTTACTCTCTGTAAGTTCCACTATTTCACAGTCTCTAGCGTATATTTTTTGGTTTAATCCCAAATTACTGGAAATTATTGAAAACACTATATCTTTTTTATTTAGAACTTCACTGTCCCAGAATTGCAAAAGCTTAATATTTTTTTGTGATGCTAAAATCCACTTTAACCTATGGTAATTTTTTGCTTCTTTTTCTGATAATCCTCTAAAGGAAATCAAATTTTCATAAGTATGATAATAAATTCCATTTATTTCTATTCCTAATTTTTTTTCTGGAATAAAAATATCCATTTCGAAAGAATTTAAAATATTTCTGTTATTTGTTTCAAAAGTTATATTTTTATCTTTTAAAAACTTAATAATTTCCTGTTCAGGTATCGTACCTTTATAACAAACAGGACAAACTGGCAAATGACCGTTATCTAAATGGTCTAAAAACTTTGTGTTGCAATTTTTACATAAAAATAAAAGTTTCTCTCTATTTTTAACTTTATAGATTTTAAAAATTTCAAAATCAAACAGAGGTTCAATGTTTATTGATTTAAGTTTTATATTTAACCTTTCCCAAACTTTTTCTTTATATTTTTTTAAAACTTTTTCTTTAACAGAAGGAATTTTCATTGGAGAATTTACACCATATTTCTCCTGTAAGGTTGTTTGTTGTTTTTTTACGATATCTTCTCTTTTGCTATTTAAGATTTTTATAAGTTTCTCTCTCACAGCAAGACTTTTCATAGGATGGGTTGTTCCATATCTTTTTAAAGAAGTTTCTTTTAATCTTTCTTTATACTCCTTAGTTTTCGTATAGTTATCAACTCCATATCTTTCTAACATAGTTTGTTTTGCTTTTTCTCTAGTTATTTTCCCTATGTTGTCAATCCCATATTTTTCTAATACAGTTTTTTTTCTTTTTTCTTTAACTTCTTTAAGTTTTAAGTGGTGTTCTACTCCATATTTTCTTAAGAATTTCTCCTTATCAATCTGTGAACATCTTTTAGAGCAGTAAGTTAAAAATCTTCCTGTAGAAAAAGCAGGTAAATTTCCACAAACAGGACACTTAGGTAGTGCTTTTTTAGATAAAATACCTTTCTGTACGCACCATATTCTCAAAGATTGTGGTGCATTTTCAGGTAAAAAAGATGTTATTTCCCAGAGGAGCCCTTTTAGCTGAGGATTTTTTGATATTTTTACTCCAGCTCCTCTAGGGGACATTTCTTTAATAAGCATAATAAATTCTTCTTTGTTCATTTTTAATTATCAAATTTCTTCGAAGTCACTAGAAATTTGTATACTCAGTTGATGACACTTCAAAGAAATTAGTTAATTTCTTAACATCCTCCTTCTGTAAAAATTTCAGTGGATTTTGTTGTATATTGAATTGAGGGTCAAATCCAAGTTCTTCTAATCTTCTATCTGCAATATACTTCATATATTGTTCTAACTCCTTATATGAAACTCCAAATATAGTTGTTCCACCAAATTTTGTTTTCAGATAGTTTAGCTCAAGTTCCACTGCATCAATAATTGTATCTCTTATGTTTTCAACAAACTTAATATCATCAACAATTTCAGGATTTTCTTCAATTATTGTAAGTATTGCCTCAATTCCATTCTGTAAGTGCAATGACTCGTCAATTAAAACAAGCTCAACTCCAGAAACTACATTTTTCATCTTTCCAGTATCTTTCATAGCAAAGAAATGTGCAAATGCAGAATAGAAAAATAGCCCTTCTTGGATAATATTATTTAAAAGAATAGAAGTTAAGATTTGTTTTTTCCCTTCTAATGTATCAGGGTCGGCTTTTCCGTAAGTAATTCTATCTACAGCTCTTATTATAAGTTCTTGTTTTTCTTGAAGTAATTTATCTTCAAGGGTAATGTCATAAACCCTTTTTCTATCCATATCAAAAGAATTAATGATAATCTCAAAGAAATCTGAGTGTATATCTTCCATAAACATTTGAGCTGTAAATGACATTTTTGCATAAGGGTCTGTTAAAACTGGGAAAAATCCATTACCTAAAACATTTTGAACAAGCAGTTCTGAAGACGCAAAATATCCAACTGCACTATCAAACAAATCTTTTTCTGTTGGAGTTAAAGATTTATAATCAAGCACATCCTGTTGAATATTAAGCTCTTCAGGAAACCACACTGCCTTTTTCTGTTTCGTGTATAATGTTTTGAAAACTGGATATTTTGGATTTTCAGAAAGTCTGATATTATCTCTAACTGAAGTTTTTCCAATGAACCCCTTAGACATGATTAAACCTCCTCAGATACTATATATAGTGTTTTTTATTTACTATACCCCTATATATTGTGTTAGTCAAGCAGATTTTCAGTAAGGTTTCATGGGGTTCTGACAATTTTTTCGGAAATTTTACAAAAAGATTGACAAATTTTTATTATTGAATTACTTTATTATTAGTAATGATTATTAATAAATAAAAGGAGGACAAAAATGAAAAAATTACTGTCAGCTCTGGTAAGTGTAGCTGTAGCTTCTTCAGCAATGGCTATGTCTGATGAAGAACTTTTAAAGCAGGCTAAGCTATACTTTAAACCTTTACCAAAACAACCTACATCTCCAGCTTATAACCCAACAACTCCAGAAAAGGTTAAACTTGGAAAAATGCTTTACTATGACCCAAGACTATCTTTAAGTGGAGTTATAAGTTGTAATACTTGCCATAACCTTGCACAGTATGGTGTTGATTGGGAGGAAACTGCTTTAGGTCATAAGTTTTTAACAGGTGGCAGAAACTCTCCAACTACTTTAAATGCAGATTTCCAAATTGCACAATTCTGGGATGGAAGAGCCAAAAACCTAGAAGAACAGGCGAAAGGTCCAATACTTGCCCATGTTGAAATGGCAGAGCCAAACCCTGAGCATGTTATTTCTAAGTTAGAAACTATAGATGGTTATGTAAAAGCCTTCAAAAAAGCATTCCCTAATGAAAAAAATCCTATAACTTATGATAATGTTGCAAAAGCAATTGCTGCATTTGAAAGAACATTAATTACTCCTTCAAGATTTGACAAATTTTTAGAAGGAGATGTAAATGCGTTAACTAAAAAAGAAAAAGAAGGATTAAAACTTTTCATAGAAAAAGGTTGTGCTTCTTGCCACCAAGGAACTGCTGTTGGTGGAACAATGTTCCAGAAAATGGGTATAGTAAAACCGTATCCTACAGAGATTCTTGGAGAAGATTTAGGCAGATACAAAGTAACTAAAAAAGAAGAAGACAAATATGTGTTTAAAGTTCCTATTTTAAGAAATGTAACTAGAACTTATCCATACTTTAGCACTGGTAAAGTGTGGGATATAAAAGAAGCAGTTAAAATAATGGCTGAATATCAGCTTGGAGTTCAATTAACTGAAGATGAAGTAGATAAAATCGTTGCATTCTTAGATAGCTTAACTGGAGAAATTCCAGAAGAAGCTAGAACTTTACCAGTATTACCTCCTTCTAAACCAGAAACTCCAAGACCACAATTATAAACACCTTTTACCCCCTCGTGGGGGTTTTATTTAAATTTCTATACCTTCTTCTTTTAGTAAATTTTCTAAATTTAGAGATATATCATCAAATATTTCTACAGTATCGTTCCAGTCTGTTATGAACCATCTTTTTCCTTTTTCTGCAACCAAAAGTTTTCTTCCTTTAGTAAAAATCCAGATAACTTTTTCTACACCACTATCAAGCAAATCCTGAGTTTTTATTAAAAAGTAATCTTGAGGTGTTCTAAATTTTCTTAAATCTGCTTTTGTATCTACTTCAATAACTACTTTCGGAGGAATTGTTAAAAGTTTATCTTCTATTTTAGTTAACTTTTCTTTTTCTACTATAGCTATATTTAAGTTATACCAGCTCTTTGGAGCAAACTTAAAGCCTATTTCATTTGATAAGATTAGATACTTTTCTTCATCTAGAAATTTTTGAATAAACTTAACTAAGAGCATAACAAGTAATGACCGTAATACACTACTACCCATAACTTCCTCCAGTTTTTTCTCACCAGCAAGAACAAGGTCATAGTCTTGGTAATAAATAGGAGAACCTTTTCTCATTTCATAAATTAACTCTTTTGATATTCTTTTTTTCTTCTTTTGAGTTTTTTTCTCTTTTACTGTAGCCATCTTTTTCTCCTTTTAGTCTAAAGTTATTTCAGTTCCTACCCCTTCAGATGTAAATATTTCAAGTAAAACACAATGTAAAACCCTACCATCTAAAATATGAGCTTTTTTTACTCCTTTTTCTAGAGCAGTTATACAAGCTTTTACTTTTGGTATCATACCACCTGTAATTGTTCCATCTTCTATCATTTGTTTTATCTTACTTACCTTAATTGAGGAGATAGTATTTCCCTCTTTATCTTTTAAACCTTCTATATCTGTTAAAAATATAGCCTTTTCTGCTTTTAGTGCTCCTGCAACCTCAGCAGCTACAAAGTCTGCATTAATGTTATATGCATTTCCTTCACTATCAAAACCAATTGGAGCAATTACTGGTATGTAGTTATCTTCTTCTAAATGTTTAAGTATTTGAGTATCTATAAACTCAACCTCTCCTACATGTCCCAAATCTAAAAGCTCAGTAGGTCGAAAATCTCCCATCTCTTTAAAGTACTCACTTGCATCAAGCTTTCTAGCTCTTATTAGTCCACCATCTTTTCCTGTTAACCCTACTGCCCTTATATGTCCTCCTGCATATTTATTTATAAGCATCACTATATTTTTATTAACAAGTCCACCTAAAACCATTTCAACAACATCCATAGTTTCTTTAGGAGTAACCCTTAAGCCACCAATAAACTTACTTTCTAGTCCCATTTTCTTTAAATACTCACCTATTTGAGGACCTCCTCCGTGAACAATAACAGGGTTTATTCCAATGTATTTAAGCATTAATATATCTTGAGCAAATGCAGATTTTAAATCAGCTTTAGCCATTGCATTTCCGCCATACTTTATTACAAAGGTTTTCCCTCTAAATTTTGTTATAAAAGGAAGAGCTTCCATTAAAACTTTTGCTTTTTCTAAAGCCTTTTCCATAAAATCCTCCTTTAAAACTTTATTTTTTTCTTTACAGATGTGTTTAAAATGTCTAAAAACTTACTCCTTGGAATTTCTCTTGCACCAAATCGTGCCATATGAGGTGTTGATTGTTGACAATCAATAATATCAAAACCCTTTTTCTGTAAATGCCAGACTAGATGAACAAATGCTACTTTTGAAGCATCTGAAACTTTATAAAACATACTTTCTCCGAAAAAAGCTCCACCAATTGCAACTCCATATAAACCGCCAACTAATTTTCCATTTAGGTAAGTTTCAACACTATGTGCGAAACCAAGCTTATGGAGTGTTATATAAGCTTGCATCATTTCATCTGTTATCCATGTCCCATCTTGTCCTTTTCTTTTGACAGTAGCACAGTTTTTTATAACTTCTTCAAAATTTGTATTAAATTTAATTTCAAAACTTTTATTTTTTAAAACCTTTTTTAAACTTCTAGATATTTTCAATTCTTCTGGAAATAAAACCATTCTAGGGTCAGGCGACCACCATAAAATTGGCTCACCTTCACTATACCAGGGAAAAATTCCTATAGAATATGCAAAAATTAATCTTTCAGGGGATAAATCCCCTCCTACTGCGAGGGGATAATCTTTAGGTGCTTTGTAAGGGTCAGGAAACCATAATTCTTCATCTAATAGTATCATTTTCTACATATGCAGATTGTTTCTTTTCTTTCCAGTTTGTTAGATTTTTTGAATACTTTGTAAAATAAGAAAAATCGTAAATATCAAAATCTTTATGAATAAGATTGTCAAAGTTGTAAAACTCTAAGTTTTTAGGAGTTCTTCTAACAGATAAAGGTGTATATTTACATATGTTAAGTAAATCTTCTAAAACTGTTCTTTCACTTATATTTTCCCTTAAAGGAGCTTTATTTTCCCTTTTTCCAAAAAATCCTTCAAATGTGCCACTCTCTTCTACCCAAAGATTTGTTCCAAATGCAATAGTTGCCAGATTAGTCAACTCATTTTCAAAAGGAGAAAATACAATTAAATTTTCTAGTCTATTTAAAATACTCATAAAGTATTCTTTTTCTACATAATCAAAAATATCTTCTCCAGAAATAATGAGGTTTTTAATCTTTCCTTCTTCTATAGCTTTTAAAACATCAGGTAAATAATGAGAAATTTTTAAGTTGTTTATCTGTCCTATTGCATTTGTCTGATAAGGAAGAATAATTACTTTACTTTTGTATTCTTTATAAAATCTTCCAAGTATTTTCCCAAATTCAAAAGCATTTTCACCTTTGTTCGTATAAGGTGAGTATAAAACTACTGTATTTTCATCTAATATATATTCTACCTTTCCTAAACTTTCTAAAACTTGAGGAAAGAATTTTTGAGAATTTTTTAGTTTATTTCCAAAATAAAATACTTCCTTATCTTCAGAGATTTTATTTCCTTCTTTATATTGTGCTTTAAAGAAGTAAGAAATTACTGGAGTTAATGCAGATACATCATCTCCAATTATAACTATCTTTTTAGCAGATAAAATATCCTTAAATGTTGGAAGAGTATAATCTTCTCCTGTTTCTTCTTTAAACCCTGCTATAGTTGGCATTAAATCTGTAGTTATTGTTGAGGTTGTTTTTATATCTGTCTTTTCTATTAGCTTGTTTATAGCTTCAAAAGTTTCAATGCTAGAGTAAGGACTTGAAATATAAGCTGTTTCTATTGGAGCTTCATTTATAATATTAGCAACTTTTTCTATTGCTTCATTTAAAGATACATTTTGGTTATTAATCTTAGCACCTTTTAGTCTATTATTTTCATAAGCATCATATCCAAGATAAGCACCATTACAAACTTGTAAGTCTGCTGTTGAACGAATTCTATATATCTTTTGAGTTTTATCATCATAATCTATTGCCACAGGGCAATTCATACTACAAAATCCGCAGTAAGTAACCCTTTCTTTTAAAAGCCAAGGTCTAGCATTGAATTTAAAAGGTTTAAATAGTATTGCACCAACAGGGCAAATATCTACGCAAAGCCCACACATTTCACAGGAGCTCTCTATATCCATAGGCTTTTTATCAGGAGATATTAGTATTTCAAAACCTCTTTCTTCCTGAAATAAAGCATCTGCTCCATTTATATTTTGACAAACACTTATACACTTAAGACATAAAACACACCTGTTTGAAACAAATTCTAGATAATCACTTTCCCAGTCTTCTTCTGGTCTAATTTTCTCATAAGCAGAAATAGGTAAAACATTGTGTTGAGGACCATAATAAGTTCCCCAGTTTTGTAAATCACACTCTCCTGCTTTATCACATACAGGACAGTCTAATGGATGCCTTGTAAACAGCATTTCCAGTATAAATTTTCTATCATTAAAGACATTTTCATTTAAAGTTTCTATTTCCATTCCATCATAAACATAAGTTCCACAGGCGATAATACTTCTTTTCCATTTTTTATCCCAGACTAAACACATTCTACAACCACCAAAAATTGGTAGTTTCTCGTTATAGCAAAATGTTGGAATTAATATATTTAGCCTCTTTGCAGCTTCTAAAACAGTTGTATTTTTATCTACTTCTATCTCTTTTCCATCTATTATTACTTTAACTTTTTCCATAATTATCTCCAGTCTTGGATAACTTCCTTTTATTTTAATATAATAAGTGTTTAACATAAAATTGGAGGGATTGGTATTGAAAAAGGCAGACTTAATTTTAACTGATGTTAGCTATATTTTAACAATGGATGAAAATTTTACTGAGTATAAGGATGCTGATATTGTTATAAAAGATGGAAAAATAATAGATATTGGTGAAAACAAAAAAAATGAGTATTTTGGAAAAACTATAGTTTGCAAAGATAAAATAGCTATCCCAGGACTTATAAACACCCACACCCACGCTGCAATGACACTCCTTAGAGGATACGGTAGCGATAATCCTCTAAAAGTATGGTTAGAAGAATATATCTGGCCAGCAGAAGGAAAGTTTGTAAGTTATGAATTCGTAAAAGATGGCACTGACATAGCTTGCTACGAAATGCTTAGAAATGGAATAACAACATTTGTTGATATGTATTTCTTTGAAGATGCTGTTGCAGAAAGTATAAAAAAAGCAAAAATTAGAGGAGTTTTATGTACAGGAATATTAGATTTTCCAACTCCAGGAGCAAAAACTCCTGATGAAGGACTACAAAAAACAG
>WFXI01000237.1 GCA_015490675.1 Hydrogenothermaceae bacterium | reverse complement strand
TTGGCACGAAAATTGATATTGGAGAACTTTAAATGCCTGAACTTGCTATTGCCTTAGATTTTACAGAAATAGAGGATGCAGAAAAATTTCTTTACGATTTAGAAGATAAAGATGTAATAATCAAAGTAGGATATTCACTGTTTGTAAAATATGGAAATGCAATAACAGATTTTATAAAAAATAGAGGATTTAAATTATTTCTAGATTTAAAACTTCACGATATCCCAAATACTGTCTATAACGGAGTAAAAGGAGCAGTTTATTTAGAGGCAGATTATCTTACTATCCATACCTTTGGTGGCAGAGAAATGTTAGAAAAAGCTGTCGAAGCTAAAGAAGGGTCTAATTTAAGACTTTTAGGAGTAACAGTATTAACAAGTTTAGATAATAAGTATTTAGAGTTTTTAGGGATAAATGATATTATTGAAAATCTCACATTAAAACTTGCAAATCTAGCAGTGGAAACAGGGATAGATGGAATAGTTTGTTCTCCTCAAGAGGTAAAATACTTAAAAAGTAATATAAATAAGGATTTTATTGCAGTAACTCCAGGGATAAGACCAAACTCAGAGAATAAAGACGACCAAAAAAGGACTATGGATGTTAAAACTGCAATTTCAGAAGGTTCAGATATATTAGTAATAGGAAGACCTATTATTAAAGCGGAAGACCCTAATAAAGTAATTAAAGAAATTAAACAAAGTTTAAATAGATGAAACAGTCTTTAAGCCTAAAACTTACAAATAAGTTAGTTTTAACATTAAGTTTAAAACAACAGCTTGCATTACTTTTACTTCCAAAAATTGAATTAGAGCAAACTATTAAAACTGAATTGGAAGAAAATCCATTTTTAGAAGAACTTACAAACATAGAAGAAGAATATGAACCAAAACTTTTAGATTTAGCAACACCTTCTTTTGAAGATGAAGATTGGACATTAGACAAGAGACTTGCTTATAAACCAACATTTTTAGATTCTCTAGACCTTCAAATATCTTTAGAGTTTGAAGGTAAGGATTTACAAATAGCTAAAGAAATTATAGGAAATCTTGATGAAAAGGGGTTATTATCTATATCTGTAGAAGAAATTGCCCAAAAATTAAACGAAAGCTTTGAAAAAGTTGAAAAGATTAGACAAAAGATTACAAAATTAGAGCCTACAGGTGTAGCTTCAAAATCAATAGAAGAGGCTGTATATACCCAGTATTTAGAGTTATTCGGTGAAGACGAGCTTGCAAAAAAATTAATATATGAGGACATTTACAAGTTAAACGATATAGACTACTTAAAATCTAAGTACAATGTAGATGAAGAAACATTAAAAGATAAAATTTGTAATATTAAAAGTTTGAAACCTTATCCAACATATGGTTTAGATGTAGATGAAACAAAGTATATCGAGCCTGATATATTTATATATGACCTTGGAGATAGATTTGAAATAAAAATAAATGAATCAGGTATACCTAAAATACAATTGACAAATAGGTATAAAAGACTTATATCTAAAAAAGAGCTTTCAGAAGATACAAGAAAGTTTTTAGAAGAGAAGCTCCAAAAAGCAATAGGTATAATAAAAGGAATACAGCAAAGAAGGGAAAACTTGGAAAAAATAGTTAATGTTTTAGTGGAAAAACAAAAAGATTTTCTAAGGAAAGGAAAAGAATACCTGAAACCTCTAACATTAAAAGATGTTGCCACTGAAGTTGAGCTACACGAATCTACTGTGAGCAGAATAGTATCTAATAAGTATGCTTATACTCCCCTTGGAACAATTCCTCTAAAGGCTTTCTTTGCTACAAAACTTCAAACAAATCAAGGGGAAATATCTACAGAAAAAGTTAAACATCTAATTCAGCAAATTATAGAAAAAGAAAACAAACAAAAACCTTTAAGTGATGAAGCTATATCTAAAATCCTTAGAAAAGATTTTGGTATTAAAATAGCAAGAAGAACAGTAGCAAAATATAGAGAAGAATTAAACATACCAGATTCAAGGAAAAGGAGGGTAGCAAAATGAGAGTAGAGCATGTTGGAAAAAACATCCAGTTAACAGATTTCATTAAGGATTACACAGAGCATAAGCTCGAAAGATTAATTCCTTATATAAGGGATATAGATATATCTGAAGATTCTGTTCAGGTAAAAGTTATTTATGATTTTGAAAAGCATGGACATAGAAATAGAGTTGATATGCACATAAACTTTAATACCCCTGGTGGTGGAACAATCCACGCTTGGGAAGAAAGTAATGACTTGTATTCAGCAATAGATTTTGTAATAGATGAAGTAGAAAGACAGTTAGTTAGATTAAAAGCCAGAAGAAAAGAAGAAAGAAGAAGACTTGCCAAACTTAAAGAAAAAGAAAGAAGAGAAGGTGTAGAAGAAGAAAGTATTAAAAGACCTTTAATTGTTTTAGAACCAATGCCTTTAGAAAAACCTTTAACTGTAGAAGATGCAATGATGTTACTTGAAGAAACAGGAGCATTCTTTTTGCCGTTTAGAAATGCAGAAAGTGGAGAAATTAATGTTATTTATAGAAAAAAAGCAGGTAATTATGGCCTTATAGCTCCAGGGGTGTAAGCCCCTGTCTTTTTTTGTTGACTAATAAAAAATGCTCATTAACTTTAATTATAAAAATCATATGAGATTAAAACATGAAGAAATTTATTTATTTTTTCCTGCTAATAATAAGTTTTTCATCACTTGCAAATTCTCCCTCTGATACTTTAAAGAAAATAACAAAAAATATTTATGGAGTTTTTGGAGTACCTCAGCAAGTTAGTAAAGAAAATAGAGGATTTATCTCAAATGCATATTTTTACATTTCTGATAAATATATAGTAGTTTTTGATGCTTTAAGTAGTTACCAATTAGGGAAAGAATTAATATCAACGATAAAGAAAGTGTCTAATAAACCAATAAAATATCTTATTATTACCCACTATCACACTGACCACTTTTATGGGATACAGGCCTTTAAAGAAATAGGTATAACAACTATAGCTCATAAATGGGCATATGAATATTTATCTGACCCATATGCTATTCAATTTTTTGAATCTAGAAAAAAAGTATTAGGAAACTATTTAAAAGGTACAAAAATAATTCCCCCAGATGTAGCTATAGAAAATTATGCAATAATTAACTTAGATACAGAAACAATAGAAGCTAAACAAGTATGTAAAGGACATACCAATGGAGATATTATTATATATATTCCTAAAGAAAATGCTTTAGTTGTTGGAGATTTAATATTTGATGAAAGAGTACCATTTTTAGGTTCAGGAAATTCTAAATCTTGGATTAAATGTATAGACGAAATTATAAAATTAAAGCCTGAAGTTGTTCTTCCAGGACATGGAAATGTTTTAGTTGGACAGGAAAACATCTTAAATAAAGCTAATTTCACAAAGCAGTACATCTTAGATTTAAGAAGTATTATAAAGAATTGGATAGACGAATATGGATATGATGTTGATTATGTAAAAAATAATATAGTTAAGGCAATGATAGAAAAAAATCCTGAGTATAAAAAAATTAAATTGTTCGAATCAGTAACAAAAACAAATGCTTATTATATATACTTTGAAGTTGAAAAGGAACTATTTATGGAACCTTGAACATATCTTCAAAATTTTTTCCTTTTTTGATTGCCTCTAGCATAAGCAAATCTTCATCTGATAAGTTGGCTTTTCCCAGTAAATCAGGTCTTTTATGTAATGTTTTTTCTAGTTGTTTCCATCTTCGCCATTTTTTTATAAGCTCGTGATTTCCTGACCTTAAAACTTTTGGTACTTCCATACCTTTATATTCGGCAGGTCTAGTATAATTTGGGTATCCTAGTAGACCATCAGAGAAAGAATCTACTCTTAAGCTATCAGAGTCTCCAACAACTCCAGGAATAAGTCTTATAACTGCATCCATTATTACTACAGCTACAGGTTCGCCACCAGATAAAACAAAATCTCCAAGAGATACTTCTTCATTAACTATAGTTTTTACCCTTTCATCAACCCCTTCATATCTACCGCAGATAATTAAGATTTCATCCTTTTGTGATAACTCATATGCAAATTTTTGGTCAAATTTTCTTCCCCAAGGTTCTGTTATTAATACATAAGGTTTATGTCCTTTTTCTATTAAACTTTCATATGCCCTAAATATAGGCTCTGGTTTAAGTAACATTCCAGGACCACCACCATAAACAACATCATCAACAGTTCTATGTTTATCTGTGGCAAAATCTCTAAGATTTATATTATGTATTTCTACTATATTTTTTTTTATTGCCTGAGAAACTATACCTGTTGATGTAAAACAATCAAAGAACTGAGGGAATATTGATAATGTAAAAAATTTTTTCATCATTTAATTAGTATAACAAAAATTTAGAGTAGGGGTCTTCCAATAAGCCGGATTCTGTTTTAGGTTATCATTTATCTAAGCTCCCTACCCGAGGGCATCAGCCGGGCAAGCCTTAAACGCCCTCCTACTTGGGATTACTCCGGAAGGGGGTTGTCAGCTACCACTGTCACCAGTGGTACTGGTAGGCTCTTACCCTACCGTTTCACTTTAACCTGTCTGGAAGGGCTTTTCGGTAAATTCTACCTACAAACACCCTTCGAGACAGGATACCTGTTTTCTGCGACCCTATCCGTGAGGTTACCCCCACCTACCTTTCGGTAGCTTCCTGCCCTTTGGAGTCCGGACTTTCCTCCTTTGCTGAAAAGCAAAGGTGATAACCTGGAAGACCCTATAAATAAATTTATTCTAAAATTTAGTGTTTTCAAATTTGCTGATAGATTCTCATTCTCTTAACAACTTTTTCTAGATATATTCGAGTTTCTTTGTAAGGTAATTTTCTTTTTAATGTGAAATAAACCTCTGAAGGAGACATTCTATTTATAACTCTTACTGCTCTTTTTATAGATGTAGTTCCTGTGAAAGCCCTGGCAACATTTCCAGCACCTGTATTATATGAAGCAATTGCACAATAAAGTCTGCTTACTGGGTCTTTTATTCCTCTCCAGTATCGGTAATAGAGCAGATAAAAATATGTAGAGCCAATAAGTATGTTATTTTTGTCATTATACAAATAAGAAGGAGATAATAATATAGGCTTTCCATATAAATATTTAGTTGTATCTTTTCCTGCAGTTTGAGGAACTATTTGCATAAGTCCATATGCAGGTACATAAGAGCGAGCCATAGGGTTAAAAGTACTTTCTGTATGTATTATAGCTAGTATAAGTTCAGGTCTTAATTTATACTTTCTAGCGTGTTTTTCTGCTAAGGGTTTGTAATATTTAGCTTTCACTAATATTCTTCTAGGTGGTAGTTTTGCTTTAAAGGAAAAAATATACTTACCATTTTTGGCTTTTCTTTTTTCAATCTTTCCTGATTTTAGTAAAGATATTACACTTTTCTTTACTTTTTCAGGAGTAGGATTTTTTTCTCCTGTTATCAAATCTCCTGCTACTAAAGAATCATTTACATTAGATGTTTTTATATGTTTTACCTTTTGTTTTAGCTTTTTTTCTATATTTTGGGTAAGTTTATCTTTTTTAAATGCTTCTTTTTTTGTTTCTGTAGCTAGAGAAAATAATTCTTTACCAAATGTAGTTATATCTGGTTTTTTATCTGATATTATTTCAACTTTAATTTCTCCTGTTTCAAAGTTTACAACTTTTTTGGTTTTAAAGTCCTTGGAGTATTCTACATATGTTTTTTTGTTTGTTATTTCAGGTTTATCCCAGTATTTTAAAATTTCTTCTTTATATTTTTTAAATTCTTCATTAACTATTTTTTTATAGAGTTTAAATTCTTCTTCTATTTGCTTTTTATATTCTGCAAAGGCCTTTTTTTCTTGTTCTATACCTTTGAAATACTCATTTTTAAATTTAGTAAATTCGTCTACTTCTGCATAGGTTAAAGAAGATAGTAGAAAAATAGAGAATATAACCTTCTTCATACCTCTCCCCCATAGGATAATAAATTAATAAGCACACATTAAAATATAAAGTCTTTTACTTTTAGGCTCTACATATACATCTTCTATCTTAGCTTTAACAGTTTGTCCATTTGTGGTTTGAACACTATAAACTTGCAATGCTGAGGAACCGTTTTTAGACATAAAATATTCTAGACTAGTGTTTACTTTTACATTCATTTGTCTAGCTATTTCATCTATAGCTCTAGATATTGC
>WFXI01000236.1 GCA_015490675.1 Hydrogenothermaceae bacterium | reverse complement strand
TTTGCATACATAACAATTTCTTCATCTGTTAACCCTCTTCTTTTTGATGGAACTGGTTTTTGGAATTGTTCTTGTTCTGCTTTTAGTTTTTGAATTTTATTTTCTAATTCTCTAATTTTTTGATATTTTTTGTGCTTGGTTAACTTTATATCTAAAGATTGAGACAAAATATCTTCTCTAACTCTTGCTGGATGTCCTATTCTTACTAGATTAACATTGTATTTTAAAAGTCCCTCAACTAAATTATCTACAGCAGTATTGCTATCTGCAGTGGCTAATATTTTCTTTCCTAATTTTATATGCTGAATAATACTTTCTATTAAAGTTGTTGTTTTACCTGTTCCTGGTGGACCGTGAATCAGAAAAAGTTCTTTTGCAAAGATTGATTTTTCTACTGCTTCTTTTTGATACTGATTTAAGTTTTTGTTTTGAAACTCTATATTTAAATTGTTATCTGTATATTCTGGCTTCTTTTTGCCTAAAATTATCTCTTCATTAAAGGTGTTTTTGTTGTTGGTAAAATCTTCTAAAGCTTCTTCCATTCTTTTAAAGGTAATGTCATTTACATAAAGGTCTATTCTATATTTTGGTTTTACATTTAATTTTTGAGATATAACTAAAGTTAAATATTTACTTCCTTTCTCTAAAACTGTTGCTTCAATTCCATCTTTTAGAGGATTTTTTTTACTTACAAGAACTAAATCTCCAACATTTATTTGATGTTTAGGCATTTGACTCCTTGAGAATTTGTATAGATAAAAACCTCCTATATAATCTCCTAAAAATTTTGCTTTACAGTTTAATATTGCTCTTCCTTTCTTTTCTCTTTCTTTTCCTGATAATTTCTTTATTTCATTAATATGAAATTCTTTTTCTGCTTTTCTTTCTGCTTCTATAAGAGGTAAAAAGTAGTTTTTATATTCTTGTTTATCTTTAAATGTTAATCTCATTTAATTCCTTGATAAAAGTTTTTCTAGAGAATTTATTACCATATCTGGTGAAATCAACTTCATACACTTAAAATGCTTTTCTGGACATTGATTATGTCCGTGTAATCCGCAAGGTCTACAATTTAAGTTTTTTATTTCTACTACAATTCCATTTCTATAAGGGTAAAACCCTAAATCTGTTGTTGTTGGACCATATATATCAACAACTGGTGTGTTAAATGCAACTGCCATATGAACAGGTGCAGAGTCATTAGATATTAATGCCTTCGCATTTTTTATTATTGAAAAACTTTGTCTTAGATTAGTTTTTCCTGTTATATTTATTATATTTTTAATATTTAAACCTTCCAAAATTTTTTCTGATGTTTGAATGTCTTCTTTTCCTCCAATTAAAACTATTTTAAAATCCTCTGATAATCTTTTTATAACTTCTCTAAAACCTTCTTCTGTCCATTTTTTTGTTTGCCATTTTGAACCTGGAGCAACTACAATGTAATTGTTTTTTTCAAGGGTAAAGTTTTTATAAAAATTGTTTTCTTCTTCTGTTAAGAAAATTTGAGGATACTTTTGAAGTTTATTTTTATCAAAATTAGGTAAAAACTCCAAAAGTCTGAAGTTCCTATCTATTTCGTGGGTTCCATCAAATGTATGTTTTGCCCTTTTTGTGTATAAAAAAGAAAAACCTGCTTTATCAAAGCCTATTCTTTCTGGAATCCTTGCTAAAAATAGGGAATATGAAGCTCTGTGAGACCTATGAGGTGAAATTGCTATATCAAATTTTGATACTTTAAGTTTTTTTATTAATGAAAACGTAGACTGCTTTTTTTTATCAAAAATTATTAGTTCATCTAAGTAAGGATTATTTTTTAAAACTTCTTTTCCAAAAGGCTTTGCTATTAGTGATATATGGCTATCTGGATATAAAGCCTTCAAAGAAGAAATAAGGGGAGTAGTTAAGATTAAATCCCCTAAGAAGGCAGTTTGCCAGATAACAAATTTCATTATTTAATTAGTTGTTGTATGAATTTTTCTATGTCTTTGATACTTTGGGCTATTATATCTTTATGAATTGCAAATCTATCTTGAGATAGTTGTTCTTTTGTTGGTTTATAATTGTGAACTCCTTCTTTATCTTCTATTAATCTTGTGGTTGATTCTGGTCTAAGTAAAACTCTTTGGATTTTTCCATCTGGAGTTATAAATACTAAATAAGGAACATCAATTTTAGATATATTGTAGTTAACTATTGCGTCACTATAAGCTCTATAAACTGGAATTTTTAGAGGAATGAATTTTTTTGCTTCCTGAACTTCCTTACCGTCGGACTTTGAAAGTAATACTGCCATAAATTCTACTTTATCTTTATATTTATCATAAAGTTTATTCATTTCAGGTAAGAAATAGTAAGTTCCAGCCCTATCTCCGATTGCCCAAAATATAATAACAACTGGTTTTCCTTTTTTGAGTATATCTTTTAGATGGTATTCTTTACATCTTTTCTTAATTTCTCCGTTCTCTCTGTAATAAATATCTGTTGGATAGTAAATACACTCCTCTCCTAAAAATGTAAAATCTGGAGCTTTTTTACCTATAAGTTGTCCTTCTTCATATGCAAAAGTAAAGCTAAATAAAAATAAAGCTAAATATACAACCATCTTCATCTATCCTCTCCTTAAATAGCCTGTGAGAATCTTTTTTCTTTTTTAGCCATTGTGTAAATGTCAAAGTTAACTGCTATGTTTCTTATTAAAAGTCTTCCTGCTGGGGTAACATCTATTCTATCTTTGTATATTTTTAAAAGACCATCTTGTTCTTGCTCTTTTAATCTTTCTAACTCTTCTGCAAAGTATTCATCAAAGTTTATATTATATTTTTCTTCAATTTCTCCCTTGTAAAGTTGAAAATGAGACATTAGTCTCATAATTACATCTCTTCTAATAATATCATCTTCGTTTAGTTTTACTCCCCTTAAAGTTGGAAGTTCTCCTCTTTCTATTGGTTCGTAGTAATCTCTTAATGTTTTTGCATTCTGTGCATATGCGTCATATAGCATACTTATAGATGTTGCTCCAAAACCTATAAGTTCTGCCTCTGCGTGGGTAGTATATCCTTGAAAGTTTCTATGCAATGTTCTTTCTCTCTGTGCTACGGCAAGTTCATCATCAGGTTTTGCAAAATGGTCCATTCCTATAAATATGTATCCTGCTTTTGTTAGCTTATCTATCGTCATTTTTAAAATTTCTAGTTTTTCTTCTGGAGGAGGTAAAGTTTTTGGGTCTATCATTCTTTGAAGTCTTTTTAGCCATGGTACATAAGCGAAGTTAAAGTTTGCTATTCTATCGGGATTTAATTTTATAGTTTTTTCTACTGTGTCTGTGAATGTTTCCAGTGTTTGATATGGAAGACCATATATTAAATCTATATTTACACTTTCAAATTCAGCTTCCCTAATCCATCTCATTACATTAAATATCATTTCCTCTGGTTGAATTCTATTAACAGCCTGTTGCACTTTTGGATTAAAATCCTGAATTCCAAAACTTATTCTATTAAATCCAAGTTCTCTAAGTAAGAATATCCTGTCTCTATCTACATGTCTCGGGTCTATTTCTATAGAAATTTCTGCATTTTCGTCAAAGTTAAATCTTTTCTTTATTTCATTAAATAGATGGACTGTTTGGTCATCTTCTAAGTAATTAGGTGTTCCTCCTCCCCAGTGTAGTTGAACGACTTTTCTATCTTTATCTATATATTTAGAAGCTATATCCATTTCTTTATATACATGCTCTAAATATGGATTAGAAACTTCTTTTCTTCGTGTGATAATTACATTACATCCACAAAAATGACAGGCTTCCTCACAAAATGGTATATGAAAATATAAAGATAAAGGTGTTTTCCTTTCATTTGACTCTATTAGTTTTTGCTTATAGTCTTCTGCAGTAAATTCTTCTGTAAATTCTTGAGCTGTTGGATAACTTGTGTATCTTGGGGCAGGTTTTGCATACTTTTTGATTAAATCTATGTCAAACTTAACATCTTGAGGCAAAACAGACATTTTTAAATCTCCATATAGTTAGTGGTTAAAAATATACTATACATTAAATTGTTAAACTTGCAAGGAAATTTTTGTGAAAAAGGGGAATAAAACCCCCCTGAGATTTTTTTAGTTAGTTACTTTTTGATTTAGAATTTCTAGAGCATTATTTACTACATTTTCTACAGTAAAACCAAACTTTTCCATTAGAACATTTCCAGGTGCAGAAGCTCCATATCCTTCAAGTCCTATTATAACTGCATTTTCTCCAACAACATCTCTCCAACCAGTTTTTACTCCTGCTTCAACTACAACTTTTGGAACATCTTTAGGTATTACTTTATTTTGGTATTCTTTATCCTGTTCAAAGAACAATTCCCAAGAAGGCATAGAAACTACATTTGCCTTTATACTTTTTTCTTTTAATTTCTCTGAAGCTTCTATACAAAGATGAACTTCTGAACCTGTACCAATTAAAACCACATCTGGATTTTCATATTCAACTAATAAGTAAGCTCCCTTTTCTACCCCTTCTCCAACAGGGTATTTAGACTTATCAATTACGGGAACATTTTGTCTTGTTAAAACAAGCATTACAGGTTTTTTCCTTTTTATAGCTATTTCCCAGGCTTTTACTGTTTCATTTGCATCTGCAGGTCTTATTAAGGTCATATTTGGCATAATTCTAAATGCCATTAAGTGCTCTATAGGCTGATGTGTTGGACCATCTTCTCCAACACCAATACTATCGTGGGTAAATACAAAGATAGAGTGTATGTCCATAAGTGCTGCTAGTCTAATAGATGCTCTCATGTAGTTTGTAAAAACAAAGAATGTAGCTCCAAAAGGTATTATTCCTCCATGAAGTGCCATTCCATTTACAGCAGTTCCCATAGCATGTTCTCTAATACCAAAATGGATATTTCTCCCTGAAGGACTATCGCAATAAAAGTCTCCTTTCCCTTTTAAAACAACTTTATTTGAAGATGCTAAGTCTGCAGAACCACCAATTATATTAGGTAATTTATCTGCAAGTTTATTTAAAACTTCCCCAGAAGCAGATCTTGTTGCTACAGATTTTCCTGCTTCAAATTGTGGCATATCATCAAATAAATCTTCTGGAAGTTCTCCATTTATCCATTGTTTAAATTCCTTTGCAAGCTCTGGATATGCCCTTTCATATTCGGAAAACATTTTGTTCCATTCTTCTTCCTGCTTTTTTCCTCTTTCTATAGCTTCTCTAAAGTGATTTAAAGCTTCTTCTGGAATATAAAACATCTTATCTTCAGGAAATCCAAAAGCTTTCTTTGTAGCTTTAGCTTCTTCATCTGACATAGGTGCTCCGTGAACAGCTGGATTATCCTGTTTTGGAGAGCAACAACCAATGTGGGTTTTTACTCTTATTAAAGATGGTTTTTCTTTTTCATCTTGAGCAGCTTTTATAGCTCCATAAACTGCTTCTAAATCATTTCCATCTGGAACTGTTATTACATGCCATCCAGCTGCCTTAAAACGAAGTTCTATATCTTCATTCCATGCAATATCTGTTTTTCCATCTATTGTTATTCCATTATCATCATAAATATAGATGAGTTTTCCAAGTTTTAATCTACCTGCCAATGCAGCAGCTTCATAAGAAATTCCTTCCATTAAATCTCCATCTGATACAAGGGCGTAGGTATAATGGTCAACTACATTAAATCCATCTCTATTAAAGTAATTAGCCATATAACATTCAGCTATTGCCATACCAACGCCCATTCCAAATCCCTGTCCTAATGGTCCAGTTGTAGCTTCTACTCCTGGAGTATGCCCATATTCTGGATGTCCTGGTGTTTTACTTCCCCACTGTCTAAATCTTTTTAATTCTTCAAGAGGTAAATCATATCCATACAAATGGAGCAGAGAGTATAAAAGAGCAGAAGCATGTCCAGCAGAAAGTATAAATCTATCTCTATTAAACCAGTTTGGATTTTTCGGGTTGTGTTTTAAAAATCTATCCCATAGAACATAAGCTACAGGTGCAGCTCCAAGTGGCATTCCTGGATGTCCTGATTTTGCAGTTTGAACTTGGTCTAAGGAAAGAACTCTGATAGTATTGACACATAGAGTATCAATATCTGAAAATTTACATTCAGACATATAAGATACCTCGAAAGTAGTA
Organism: Hydrogenothermaceae bacterium; assembly: GCA_015490675.1. Classification (GTDB taxonomy): domain Bacteria; phylum Aquificota; class Aquificia; order Aquificales; family Hydrogenothermaceae; genus Hydrogenothermus. The sequence continues at coordinate 28,958 of WFXI01000236.1, read as the reverse complement.
ATTAGAATTATTTTAACATTAAGCTTTTAATCTTGTGTATGTCTATCTCTAAAGAGTAATTTTATAGGGGCTTTTTCTAAGTCTAGTAGTTTTCTTAAGTTATTTTCTAAATACTTCACATAACTTTCTTTAAATCCTTCTGGATAATTCACAAACATTAAAAAACAAGGTGGTTTTCCCTCTAGCTGTGTTGCATAGTATATTTTTAGTGGTTTTCCTCTGTATGTTGGTGGTGCCTGTAAAGATAAAAGTTGCTTTATAGCTCTATTTAGTTTACCAGTTGAAACCCTTTTCCATACCTGTTCATATACTTCTTCTATCTCTTTTAAAAGTTTATCAATACCTTTTTTCTTTTTGGCAGAAACTAAAACTATTGGTGCATACGGAAGAAAATACAATTTCTCTCTAACTTGATTTATTAAAGCATTTATGACTTCTCTTTTATTTGGAATTGTGTCTATTTTATTTATAGCTATAACAACAGGTTTGTAGTATTTTTGAGCTAAATGGGCTATTTTTTGGTCTTGCTCTGTTGCTCCTTGATTTGCATCTATTACATGAACTATAACATCAGCTTTCTTTATTGCATCTAATGTTCTTCCTACACTAAAAAACTCAACTCCGTAGTCTACCTTTGATTTTTTTCTTAGGCCTGCAGTATCTAAAAATCTGTATCTTTTCCCATCTATTTCTAAAACTGTATCAACTGTATCTCTTGTAGTTCCTGGAATATTTGAAACTAAAGCTCTTTCTTCTCCAGTTATAGCATTTAACAATGATGATTTTCCTGCATTTGGTTTTCCTACAATTGCAACTTTAATTTCATCTGATTTTTGTTTTTCTTCTTCTTTGATTTCTTTTTTTGAAGCTTCTATTTCGTAATCTGGTATATCTTCAACCACAGCATCTAAGAGGTCTGCCACTCCGTTTTTTTGTATTGTAGATACTGGAAATACTTTATCAAAACCAAGTTCGTAGAATTCGTATATTAAGTCTTCCTGTAAAGGGTTATCTATTTTATTAACAGCAACATAAACAGGTTTTTTTGTTTGATGTAAAAGCCTTGCAACATCTTTATCTGCTTCTGTTAAACCTGTTCTTGAATCAACAACTAAAATAAATGCATCTGCATCATCAAGCTCTTTTTTCACTTGCTCTTGAATGTATGGTGCAAATTGGTCTTTATCTGTGTCTATGTATCCACCTGTATCTACAACTTCGAAAGGTATACCTCTCCATTCTGCTGTAGATATTAGTCTATCTCTAGTAACCCCTGGGATATCTTCAACTATTGCTTTTCTCTTTCCTACAATCCTATTAAAAAGAGAAGATTTACCAACATTTGGTCTTCCTACTATTGCAACTCTATACATAGAATTCCCCTTTTTGTATTGTTTTTGGCTTGAAAAAAGTTATATCAATAAATAAATTATTCAAGTTATAATATATCAGAATATTAAAATAAGGAGATTACAGTATGAAACATATATATTTATATATGATAACACTTTTAACTATATCTTTTTCGTTTGCATTTGAAAACATAGATGCAAAAACTTTTGCAAAACTTATGAAAGAAAAAGATGTAGTTATTCTAGATGTTAGAACTCCAAAAGAGTTCGCAGAAGAAGGACACATAAAAGGTGCTAACTTAATTCCTGTTCAGCTTTTTAGATACATATATTTAGAAGGATTAAGAAATAAAAAAGTTTTAGTTTATTGTAGAAGTGGTAATAGAAGTGTTGTTGCTTCTAAAGCTTTAGAAAATATGGGAATAAAAAATGTCTATAACTTAAAAGGTGGTATTTTAGAATGGAAAAAGGCAGGTTTACCTGTAGAAAAAGGATTTAAGTAAGCCGTTTCTTAAATAATAGTATTAGAGATATACAGGCTATAAAAAAGCAAATTTCAAATGTTAGAAAGGACATAAGCTTTAAAAGATAAAATTTAGAAGATAGATATACTATTAAAAAATTCGAGATTATATCAAGCATTCCAGAAATGAAAAATATAAATGCAAAAACAAATATTTTTAAGTTCACTTTGAAAAAGTAGAAAAGATGAAGAATAATAAATACTGTTAATGAAATTGCTAAAAAATGTGGGAAAGCTACTTCTACAAGTCCAAGTAAACTTTTATTTAAAGGTTCGTTTAAAATTTCAATAGGATATCTTATAAAAAACAGATAAATTCCTGAAAAAATCTGTATAAAACAAATCAAACCAAAAAGAATTGCTACAACAGATATTACCTTCATTTTATTTTACCTGTTAAAAATGAAAACAAATTTATAGTGTTAACGATAAAAGATAAAGAAATAAATCCAATAAACGAAGCAAAATATACATAACTAAAAGCATTTAATCCAAACTTTATAGCAAAAATTGAAAAAATATATCCTAAATAAAACAAAAATAAAAACAAACTTGTGAAGATTTTTACTTTATCAGATATATTTACCCTTATGAAGATAGATAATATTGTTAAAAACAAGATTATAGAAAGAAAACTTTCTATGTGAATTGCTTCAATAATAGCTTCTAAAGATTTTGGTTCTAAGAACTCTTCAGGATTTCCCTGTAAAGCAAGGACTATATCTTTTGGGAAGAGCTCATTTGTAAAATATTTAAATAAAACATAAAGAGCCAGAAATGGATAAATAGCCAAAGAGAATAAAATAACTAGAAAATTTATATAAACAGCTTTTTTATGTTGAACAACAAATCTCATTTAAATTGCTCCTTTAAAACAACTTCGCAAATTGCAATAGCTTCTCTAACACCTGTCGTTAAACCCTGTGTAGAAAGGGTTGCTCCAGTAATGTTTGGTATATTTTGTCTTAAAACAGGGAGGTTATCTTTATTCTTACCTTCAAAGTTTTTCTGCCATTTGTCTGATGGAATGTATTCTGGAGGTTCATAAAAAGCTATAATTTCTGTATCTATCACATTACAATCTTTATCAAAAGATATTAATGCAACTTCATTTTTTGTCCTAATTCTATGGGAATGAAGTAATGCATATCCAATTACTTTTCCATTTTTCCTTGCTATATATGCTGTAAATATAGAGGACTTTAAAGGTTTTTTGGTTATTTTAGAAATTTTAGCTTTTTTAGCTCTTGTAATTAGAATGTTTTTCTTTTCTATTTTTGCATCTGGGAAAACTTCTTTTACTGCCTCTTCAGGTTTTATTAGTAACATTGCAAATGAAAAACTAAAAATAGTTAATACAGAAACAAATAAGGCTTTTATTATTTTCAACTAACTTCCTCCTTCTATTTTTTTCCATAATATATCTGACAACAGCAAAAAATATGATAAACAAGCCTTTATTATCATAAAAACAAGTGTTTCTTTTTTCTATATTATACTTCAAAATTGAAATTGAGACTAAATATCAAAAAGGAGGTTTATAGATGAAAAAATTGGCAAGCTTAGCTTTAACAGCATTAGCTACTACAGCAACAGTTACAACAACTTTAGCTTCTACAGATGTAACTATAGAAGAACTTAAAAAAAGAATAGAAGCTCTAGAGGAAAAGAACCAACTTCTAATTGACGAAATTGCAGATTTAAAAGAACAAGTTGCAATACCTGAATTAAGGCAACAACAGTTCGCAGGTATGGGATATGCAGCTTCTAAAGTTTACTTTTCTCCAAAGGGTTTATCTATAGGTGGTTATGGTGAGATTATTTACCAAAACTGGCAAAGTTCAACAAAAAAAGATATGACAGACACATATAGATTTATTCCATATATAGGTTATAAGTTCACAGACAACATAGTTTTAAACTCTGAAATTGAGTTTGAACATACTGATGAAGTAAAAGTTGAGTTTTTATATATAGACCTTTTATTCAATGACTATTTCAATATAAGAATAGGAAACCAGCTTATACCTTTAGGTGTAACAAACTTACTACACGAACCTATATTCTTTAACTCAGTAAACAGACCAGAAGTTGAAACAAAAATTATACCTTCCACATGGAACGAAAATGGAATAATGCTGTTTAGTACGGCTGATAACTTTACCTATTATTTAGGTATTGTGAATGGCTTTTATTACAATACTACGAAAGGATTTTCTTCTGATAGCTGGGTGAAAGGTGGAAGACAAGGTGGTGGAAAAGCTTATGCTGAAGACTTGGCTATAGTTGGAAGATTTGATTACACAGGAATAGATGGATTAATGGCTGGTATTTCTGCATATAGAGGAAACTCTGGACAAGGAGATACTGATGCAAGTGGAAACAAAATAGACGGAACAGTTCAAATGTATGATATTCACTTGAGATATAACTGGAAAGACTTTGAAGTTACAGGACTTTATGTAAAAGGATACTTATCTGATGCAGATAAAATTTCAACTGCATTAGGTCAAACAATAGGTAAGGAAGTATATGGATACTATGTAAATTTAGCCTATGATGTATTTCCTTTAATTACAAAAAACGAAAAATTTGCACTTCCAATATTTGTAAGATATGAAAGATTTAATACTCAAGAAAAGGTTCCTGCAGGCTTTACAGCAGATAAAACAAATGACAAAACAATCTGGACGGTAGGATTCAACTTTAAACCACACCCTAACATCATCTTAAAAGCAGACTATCAGTTTAGGGATAACAAAGGTGGTGGAGAACCTGATGTGTTTGAACTAGGAATGGGCTTTATATTCTAAAGCCTAGAGGTAACAAAAATGACAGTAACAGTTTTAGGAGGTTTATCAAAGTTAAAAAAGGAATACAGCAAAATTTGTAAACAAAAAGGCTTAAAAGCAAAGTTTATCTTTAAATCTCATCCAGATATATGGAGTATATTAGAAAGTTCAGACGCTATTGTGTTAATAACATCAAATATAAACCACAACACTGCAAAAGTTGCCAAAACAGTTTCTAAAGAGAGGGGTATCCCTCTCTTTTTATGTCATAAAAGTAGTATTTCAAGTTTTAAGGACACAATAAATATGTGTAGTTATCTTTGTGATAGCTGTTCTTTGAAAGAAAACTGTAAAATTTATCAAGCTGGGGGAAGGCAGAATGACAATTAAAAAAAGTTTGTCAGCTTTATTAGTTTTACCGTTATTTATTACAGGTTGTAACATTGGAGGAGTTGATGTATCTGACCCTGTAGGTGAATATGATGCAGATAAAGATTTATCACCAAGATTGATAGCAGGTTTTCCTTGGTTTACAAAATATAAAAATCCAACAGCATATATACCATTAGAGTGTTATACGGATACAGGAAAAGCAAAAACAGGAGAAGCATTTGCTAATCCTTGTTATGTTTGTCATAATGCAGGAAATACACCTGTAGATAATGCTGGAGACTGGGAGAACCAGATTAACTGGCTCAGGTTTCCTGCAAATGATAATCCCTGGTTAAATGCTGTATCACCAGAAAAAACAATAGAGAAAATTTTAGCAAATGGTAAAAAATGGACAGAATTAGATTTAGTAAATAAACAGGTTAAAGATAACAAAGATAACAAAATAGTTTCTATTGATAATTGGATTAGGAAAAACAACTGGGAAAGTGCATATAATCAAGGTCTATATCTTGGAAGTGATAATCCTATTGGTCTTGGAAAATATAAATTAGATATGCCACCACTTTATAAATGGAATGGAACTTCCTTTGTAAAAACAAACTACATAGATAATGAAGGGTTTATTTACACTTCAGAAACAACTCATGATAATACTACAAATACTTGGTGGAGAGCCTATGACTGGAAACATTTTCCAGGATTTTTCCCTACAAATGGAAGACTTGATTCAGCAATGATAAGACTTCCTGAAAAATTTAGAAAAGAAAACGGTATCTATAATAAAGACATATACAAAGTTAACCTTGCTATTTTAGAATGTACCATTAAACAAGTAACAGATAACTGCGAAGTAGAGACACTAAATACACAAATATTAGATAAATATAGAATTAAATATCAGGTTTTAGCAGATGGGATTAAATTTTTACAGGTTCCAGATTATTATGTAGGAGATGCTTCTAATATACAGGTATGGCAATATAAAGGCTTCGAAAAAGTTGGGCTTTATCCTGTAGGAACAGAATTTGCTCATCCTGTTTATTATATAGACCCTGATTGGCAAAACAATCCACAACTTGCAGGAAAAACAGGACAATTAAAAGAATTTAGATATATGAAAAAAATTGCTATGCAAGATTTAAGTAATCCTCCTGAGGAAGGAGAAGAAGGTGAAGAATTGGCATATAAACCTTACGATAATGGTTTAATGCCAAATGACCCTGATACCTGGTTAATGGGAGGATGGATAGAGGATAAAAACGGTAATTTAAGACCTCAAACAGAAGAAGAAATGGCATTCTGTATAGCTTGCCACGGAGCTATAAGTGGAACAGTTGATAACACATTTTCTTACTGGAGAAAATTACCAAAATCTGCAGGTTGGAAAGATACAAATTATGGATACAATAGTGATGTATATGATATTAAATACTGGGCTGATAAGCTAAACCAGATTGAAGATGGGAATGCCTCAGGATACTTAGGACTAATAGCAGGGCAGTATGACCCTAAAGATTATGGAGAATATCAACTCTACTTTACAATGACAAATGGAATAGACCATTTTAGAAGTAACAATGAGGGTATTTGTAGAATACTAGGATATGTTACTTATGATTCTACGAATAATCAATGTATTAGCTCAAATGGGAACTTGGATTTTAATATAGCTAAAGAATATCTAAAAATAACATCTTCTACTAACATTCTTACTAACAAAAATCTGATAGGATATCTAGATAACAACAATGCTATAAAGCAATCTCTTTTTATGCCTTCTAAAGATAGAGCTTATGGCCTTGATGGAAGATATCTACAGGTTGTTTTAACACAACAGTTTGTTTATGGTAGAGATTTATTTGATAAAGCTTTTGGAACAAAAGATGGAGGAAACTCTTTAGAAGGTGAGGATTTTTATAACCTAAAACTTTCAGGCCCAGGGTTAGAGGAAAAACAACTTGTAGCAGTATTTAAAACCCTCCTAGATTTTTACTTAAATTCTAAACTTCAAAAATAGACCTCCCTGCTCCTGCTAATCCTACTAATTTAAGCCTGCCTTGTGCAGGCTTTTTTTATTTGCAAATACAAATTTAGTATATATTACTAAAATTACTTGACAAAAATATTATTAGAAATAAATTATAAATATATAATAACTTTTATAAAATTTAATAAAATGGAGGGAAAAATTGGATTTATTTCAACTTAGAGAATTACAGGCTATTAACACACTTGTTTTTGAAACATTAGGGCAACCTGAAAAAGAAAGAGAATTTAAACTCAAAGCTTTGAAAAGATGGGGGTTTGACCTTTTATTTGGAAAAAAAGATGGAGAAGCTACTTTCTTTACGGCAGAGACAGGTAAAAGGAATGTGGGGGATAAATACGAAGAAGAAGAAATTAAATATGAAGTAGAAGAAATAATCCATGAACTTCCCAAAAACAAAAAAATTTTTGCTCATATTGAAATGTTTGAAGGGAAAGCGTATTTAATTGGAGAATTAAGGGAGGGAGATAGTAATATAGAAATTCTAAGAGTACCTGCAGGAGCCATTTTATTAACTTACTTCAAAAAACACAAGTTACATCACTTAATAGAGGCTGTTAGAAATGTAGGAACTGCTACAGAGTTAGTAAAACAAAGGGGACAAGAGGGAAAGCCAGTACCTTATGAACAACTTCCAAATGTTGCTAGAAGATTTTTAAGAGGGGCGAAAGATGTAGAAGAAGACGCAGGATTTGGAAGGGTTGCTTTATCTTACTGGGGAGAAAACAAAGATGGGGATGCAAGATTTAGAGTTTCTTGGTTACTTCCAACAATAGCACTATTTGACATTAACATTGCAGAAAAAGCAGACAAATTACTGGCAGCATTTAAGTAAGGGGGGAGGATTAGTATGTATCTTTTAAACTGGACACCTTTTGTTTTTGACAGAAAAGGTTTCCCTAGAGATGAAGAAGGGAGACCTTTTATTCCTTCAAATGTAATTGAAGGAGCTTTAAAATCAGCAGGTATTTATTACTATATCAAAAAAGATAAAGAAATAGAAAATAAGGTAAAAAAGTATTTACTAGATAAAAATTTAAATCCTAAAGAAGTAGTAAAAGAAATAAGGAAAATTGTCTTTGATAAGTATCCAGTTTTCAAAAGTCTTAAAATTCAGGAAAAAATTTATCTAAATCCAGAAAAAATAAAAGAAGAATATATTGAAGTTTTTGATTTAAAAGACTGGATAGATGTAAAAGGATTTAAAACAGAAATCTATCAAGATACTTTAGAAGTGGAAATAGAGGTAGAAGACATAGAAAAATTAAAAGCTATAGCTCATTCATATGCCGAGGGTCTTGCCCATATGGAAAAGTCTATGCTAAAAGACCATCCTCTTGCAGAAAATTTTTATGCACCATTAATTTCAGAAATGAAAAACTGGGAGATTCCACTTAGGATAGGTCTTTGGACAGAAAATCACTATAAGGGGACTCTTTTATATTTCTGGAGAATAAAAGAAATTAGAGAAAAATTCTTAAAAGAACACCATATAGACATTAGACCAAGATACATCCTTTATTTACCTAGAGAAAAGCAAACAACAGGTTGGTCAGAATTGAAAAAAACTTTATAAAAATAAAGGAGGTAAACTGCCATGGCAGAAAAAAAAGAAAAAAAGGTCACTACAATGGAAGACCTAAACAAAGAGCTTAAAGGTTACATTGCTCAGATTGAAGCTTTAAGAGCTGAGATTACTGTGATTAATGAAACAATCACAGAGTATAGAAATATTATTAAAACTTTAGCAACATTAAAAAACCTGGGTAAAGGTAAAAACATTATTATTCCTGTAGGTTCAATAGCTTCTATAGAAGCTAAAATTGAGGACCCAGAAAAAGTAATAATTTCAATAGGTTCTGGCATATCTGCGGAACTAAAACATGATGAAGCTTTAACACAAATAGCTTCACAAATTGCTGCTTTAGAGGCTTTAAGACAAAGTTTAGAGGAAGCTATTGCAGAAGCATATAAGAAAACTGAAGAACTTTTACAAAGAACTAAAGAATTAGGTCAGGAAGAAGGTAAAAAATCTAAGTAAGGTTAAAAAGCTATGGATAAAAAAACATTAGAAAAAACTTTAGAATATGTTAAAAGTCTCCCTGAAGGGAGGCGTTTTTTTTATAACACTGGAACTATAATGGTTGAAGTATCAAAAGAAGAAGCTATACAAAAAATAAAAGAAATGTTAAAAGAACTAGAAGAAAAGGAGGGAAAAAATGATTAAAAAAGGAGTTTCTTTATTAGTATCTGCAATAATTGCAACATCTGCACTTGCATCAAGTACTCCAGATAAAGCTACAAAAGAGTTAATGCAATCTGCAGGAGAAAGGTCTACAAAATCTATTCAAGAACAAGAAATTGCAAAGGTTATTCAAGAAGCTTTAAGAGCATATCAAGATACTCAGCAAGTAGTGTTTCTCTTAGCTCACGGAAAGACCAGAGAAGCTAAGCAAAAAATTGAAGAAATAAAAAATAAGCTTCAAAAACTCCAGAAACAGTACAAAGACAAATTAGATAGGCTTCCAATCAGTGTTGTAATAGCTCAAATAGAAGGAGTTGATGATATAAAGCTTGCTAAAAAGCTTTTACAACAAGCAAAAAAAGCCTGTGAGAAAAATGATATTCCAGCAGCCAGAGATTTACTTGAGGCTCTAAGAAACGAAATTCAAATTCAAACAAGTTACCTCCCACTTGAAGTGTATACAAAAGCTATAGAACTTGCAGAGCAATTACTTGGGAAAAAAGACATAGAAAACGCTTTAAATGCCTTAAATGTGGCAATAGGTTCTATTGAAATAGAAGAGGTTATTATTCCTAAACCTTTAGCAGAAGCTATTATGTTAATTGAAGATGCAAAAAAGAGATTTGAAAACAATCCAATTTCTGCAAAACAGCTATTAGAAGAAGCAAAAAGAAAAATTAGGCTTGCTCAAGCTCTTGGATATATAAAAACAGAAAAAGAGATTAAACCTCTTATAGAAGAAATTGATAAATTGGAAGAAAAAGTTGAAAAAGAAACTGCTAAAAAAGTTTTATTTGAAAGTCTAGAGAAAAAAGTTAAAGAAATGCAAAGAAAATCTACAACTACAAAAGAAAAATAAGGTTTTTAGCCCCTTTTACGGGGCGTTTGTTTTTTATAAATTCCTTGAGGTATTAATTTCCCACCTTTATATTTATCATTAAAATACATCCATGCTTTTAATTCTTTATTATTCAAAATAACAGGAATTAATTCCCTTTTATACTCATAAGGATGCCCTTCCAAAATATCAAGTTTTCTCAAAGTAAAATTGTCAACCTGATAAACTTCTCCATGAATGTTTGATACCTTAGGATTATGTGATACATAAGGATAAACCTTTTCATATAGAGCATATTTATACTTGGTTTTGGCTTCACCTAGAAATTTGCCATTTTTCAATAAATGATGATTGCTGTATCCCTTTTTTAAAGTTCCATAAACAAATACTAAATTTTCCATTACTGTTTCATTAAACTATCTATAACTGATTTTTCTACAGGAGGAATTTCTTCGATTTTCAAATTCTCTTCTAAATGCTCTTTCTTACTCATACCTATTAACGCAGTTCCAACTCCAGGAGTGCTTCTAACAAATTGTATAGCTGCTAAAACCTGAGAATCTACTCCTAATATTTTAACTATTTCTTCAGGAATTTTACCTAAAATTCTTGTTTGCATTATAGAAGCACTTGTGTATGTATAAATACCTAGTTTTTGACAAGCTTCAAATGTAGATACATACTCACCATCTATTAGTTGATTTTTAAAAAAGTAAGCTTCAGGCATAGCCATATTGTAAGGAAGCTGTATAAATCTAAAATTGTGATTTTCTCCACCTACTTCAACAGCAATATCATAAATATCTTTTAAAGATAAGTATTGTTTGTTATCAGGAGAAACTCTAAAACCATTCCAGGTTGCAAAACCATAATATTTTAATTTTCCTTCTTGTATTTTTCCTTCAAGAAGTCTAAAAACAGTTCTTACTTTTTTATAAAAACTCTCTCTATCAAAATTTAAAAGCTGGTCTTCAGGGTTATGTAAAAAGTAAATATCTATGTATTCAGTGTTTAAATTTTTTAAACTGGTTTCAAAAGCCCAGTCTATATATTTTGCTGTTATTACATTTCCAGTTTGGGTTAAATCTTGAGGTGAAATAATACCTTTCCCTATCATTTCTTCTTTAAACCATTTAGCAGGGTCCTGCTTTTCTGGAGGAGGTGTTATATAACCCCCTTTTGTAGAAATAATAACTTTTTTCCTGTCTGTTTCAGTTAAAACTTTACCTATAACTTTTTCGCTTTTCATTCCTCTGTAATTTATAGCAGTATCTATCACATTTATTCCTTTTTGAATAGCAAGCTTAATAGTTTCATAGTAATTGTTATCCGTTTTCTCATCTGTATCTCCAAGATAAGTTCCTATTCCTATTTCAGAAAGTTTGTAATCTAGAAATTCCTTATATATCATTTCCTGTCTCCTTTTAGTGTATAATTTTGCTTTACAAAATAAAAAACAAAAATTTTTATGGAAAGTATAACAAAATTATTAAAAAGTTTAGATGTTTCCTATCAGGAATTTGAAGTAAATCTAACGATAACAAGCCTTAAACCTTTTAAATTTAAAAATATAAAATTAATGCCAATTACCTATTCTTATGAAAAATTCAATTATAAAGGAAACAGCTTTATTTTTGTAAAAGACCTAAAACCATACAAGTTTATTTACCTTAAGGAAGTTGAACATCCTTTAGGAATAATTACTAACTCAAATATAGATACTTTTTGTTCCAACATTCCTGTTTTCTTTACAAAAGAGGAATTAAAAACTGAAAAATTTACTATGGAAATAAAAGAAAAAACACATAGGAAAAAAGAAAAAATCTATTACTTTAACTTTGGTTATGGATATAGATTTATAAATGTTTTTATTACAGTACTAGAAAATAGAAATATTAAAATATTTAGAGAAATTTTAAATAAGTTAAAAACAGTTAATTATCCAAGAGGATACAGAGTCAGGTTTATATTTTTCAATAAAAATAGCAAAACATTTATAGAAAAAATTTACAAAGAATATTTCAAAGACGCACATTTTAATATACTAGTAGATAGTACAGGATTTGGTTTAGAAAAGCTAATTTATAAAACTAATGGGTTTATCCATTTAAACAAAGAAATGCTTGAAATTATCAATAATCATTTAAATATTTCATACAACATAGAAAATTCTTTTGAAGATTTGAAAATAGACAATTTAATCTGGTTTAAAAGCCTTGAGAAAAATCCTTATGTTGATAATTCTCAAGATGTTGCTAAAAACATATTTGCATGTATAAACTTCTTAGCAAAGGAGATGATATGAAAGACCTGCTAATAAGAAGTGTTATTGCGTTAATTGTAATAGCAATTCCTTTTTTAGAAAGAACAGATATAGACAGTTTACTTTATATTTTTCCTGTGGCGTATATTTTCTCTGCCTACTTTTTGAGAGACTTATCTAAATACATCTTAATTTTAGCAGATATAATCTTTTTCTTATTTGTAATATATCTAACTTCAAATCCAATATTATCAATATTTTTCTATCCTATATTTATTTCTTACTTAGAAGATAAAAAATATTTAATTGCCTTCTTGTTTGCAGGTCTAGTAGTCTCTTTTTATGGATTTTATACTTCTGAATATATAGAATTTTCCATTTTGCTATTTTGGTTGCCTGCAACAGTTTCAATACTTTTAGCAATACAGTTTATAAATAGGTTACAAAATTTAATTACCAGAAAAGATGAAGAAATTTCGCAAAAATTAAATCAAGTAGCTAGTTTAAAAGAAAAAATCTATCCAATAAAAATAGAAGAACTTAGCAAAATTTCTCTAAATGATAAAAAGAAAGCTATTTTCCTTTTTAATCAATTGTTAAATACCTCTGCAGTAGCATATTTTGATTTAGAATCACAAAAGTGTATATATACACAGGAGAATATATGTAACAAGGAGATTTTAAAATATATAGACAATGACTTTGGAAAAATAGAAACAGAAGAAGGCATAGTAATTTTCATAGTTGAGCATAAAGATAAAAATCCAGTAGGGATTTTCTTTTTCTTTTATGAAAATCCAAAATTAGAAGATAGCATATATAACTTTTTATACCTAAGAGAGAAACTAAATAATTAGTATCCTTTAAGCTTGTAAGCTAAACCTAAGAGAGAGTTAACTAAGAATATTTGTAAAAAAACAATCAATAAAATAACTATTACAGGAGCTATATCTATTCCACCAAAGTATGTAGGAATATATTTTCTGATTTTTCTGTAGACTGGTTCAGTTGCATTTCTTAAAAATCTAACTATTGGATTATACGGGTCAGGATTTACCCAAGAAATTAAAGCAGAGATAATTACTATCCACATATAAATAGTAAGGGCGATGTCCAATACTTTGGCCACCGCCTCTAAAAAATTTCCTAATATAAACACTTTTAGTCCTCAAAAGGATAATCAACTAGCTCTATAATAGCTAGTTCTGCGTCGTCTCCTCTTCTTTTTTTATCTAATTTGTATATTCTAGTATATCCACCGTTTCTATCTTGATAAAGTGGAGCAAGTTCTTTAAATAACTTGTCTGCAGCAGATTTGTGATGTTTTAATCTAGAATTAATTAATCTTCTTGAATGAACTGTTTGTTTTTTAGCAAGAGTTATTAACTTTTCAATGAAAGGTCTTAAAGCTTTAGCTTTTGCTTCTGTTGTTTGTATTCTACCATTTTCAATCAATGCACACGCTAAATTAACAAATAAATGCTCTCTTTGTTCTTTAGGTCTATGAAAACTTTTTGTTTTTACTCTATGACGCATCTATCTTCACCTCTTTTATTGTTTTTCTGCAGGTTTTGAAGGAGCAAGCTCTAATCCTAAGTCTGCTAATGCTTCTTTTATCTCTTTTAAAGCTTTTCTACCAATAGATTTAGCTTCTTTTAAATCTTCTTCTGTCATTTTAACTAAATCACCAATTGTTTGAATTCCAAGTTTTTTAAGAGTATTTGTAGCTCTAGAAGAAATATCAAGCTCATCAATTGCTAAAGATAACTTATCTTCTTCAATTCTTTGAGCTATACTTTCAGGAACTGCCTTTTTAACAGTTTCAACCCTTTTTACAGTTGGATTTAGTAAAAGTTCAAAGTGTTTAATAAGCAAGTTAGAAGCTTTTGTTAAAGCTTCATCAGGAGTAATACTTCCATCTGTATGTATTTCTAAGATTAATTTATCATAGTCAGTTTTATCTCCAACTCTTGTTGGTTCTACATGGAAAGTACATTTAGTAATTGGAGAAAAAGCAGTATCTATTAGTATCCATCCTATTTCAGTAGGAGCTTCCATTTCCTCTACAGTTACATATCCCCTACCTTTTTCTATTTTGATTTCCATTTTTAATTCAGTGTCAGGACTATCAATAGTAGCTATATGAACATCAGGATTAACAACTTCTATGCCATTTGGCAGTTTTATGTCTTTAGCGGTTACTTTTCCTGGACCTTTTACTTCGAGTATAGCAAATTCACTGTCTATTCCTTCTTCCATTTTGAACTTAATTTCTTTTAAGTTAAGAATTATTTCTGCTACATCTTCAATAACGCCTTCTATAGTAGCAAACTCGTGTGCAACGCCTTGTATTTTTACTGCAGTAATAGCTCCACTTTCTAAAGAAGAAAGTAAGACTCTTCTTAGAGCATTACCTACAGTAGTTCCCCAACCTCTTTCTAGAGGTTCAACATAAAGTTTTCCATAAGTATCTGTTTTTGAAATTTCATCCCAATAAATTTTATCGGGAGTTATAAACTCTAAAAATGGCATAGGCGTTTTACCTCCAATAATTTACGCAGAGTAGTACTCAATAATGAGCTGAACATTAACAGGAATTTCAAGTTCAATTTCTTCAGGTATCTCTAATACTTTTCCTCTAAAGTTTTCTCTATCAACTTCAAGCCAAGAAGGAATAGACCTTGGGTCTCTTTGCTCTAAGTTTTCTTTGAATAGTGGAGATTTTTTGCTTTTTTCTCTAAGCTCAATAATATCTCCAGGGTCTACTTGGTAAGAAGGTATATTAACTTTTTTACCATTTACGAGGAAATGGCCGTGTCTAACAAGTTGTCTAGCCTGTAATCTAGTTTTAGCAAATCCCATTCTATAAACAACATTATCAAGTCTTCTTTCTAAGAGCTGGAGGAGAATATTACCAGTGTTTCCGCCTCTAACCCCTGCAATTCTAGCTGCTTCGTCAAAATATCTTTTGAACTGCTTCTCTCTTATCCCACCGTATAAATATCTTAATTTTTGTTTTTCTTGAAGACGAATTGCATAGTCAGAAAGTTTTCTTCTTCTACCTTGGGTTCTTCCATGTTGTCCTGGTGGAAAGTTTCTTTTTTGGAAAGATTTTAAACTTCCACCTACAAAAGCACCAAGTCTTCTACTAATTTTTGTCCAAGGACCAATATATCTTCCCATCTATTACACCCTCCTTTTAGCTGGTGGACGACATCCATTATGAGGTATTGGAGTTACATCTTTTATAACTCTAACATTTAAACCAGTAGCCTGAATTGTTTTAATAGCAGTTTCTCTTCCTGCTCCTGGGCCTTTTACCCATACTTCAACATCAGTCATCCCAAATTCTTCCATAGCTTTTTTAGCAGCTTTTTCTGCAGCTTTTTGTGCTGCATAAGGAGTAGATTTTCTAGTTCCTTTAAATCCTTCAGTTCCTCCAGATGCCCAGGTTAAAACATTACCTTCTTTATCTGTAATAGTTACAATAGTATTATTAAATGTTGCTTGAATATGAGCAATTCCGTAAGGAACTGTTCTTTTAACCTTTTTAGTACTTCTTTTTCTTTTCTTAGCCATTTATGTAGCCTCCAATTATCTTCTTTTAATTCTTCCAGAGAATTTTCTTCTGGTTTTTGCATTTGTTTTAGTTCTTTGTCCTCTAACAGGAAGACCAAGTCTATGTCTAATTCCTCTATAACATCCCATATCCATAAGTCTTTTTATATTAACAGCAACTTCCCTTCTTAAATCACCTTCAACTTTGTAGTTTTGTTCTATATATTTTCTTATTGCATTTAACTCATCAGGAGTTAATTCTCCAACTCTTTTCATCCCATCAATTCCAGTATTTTGAAGTATTTCTTTAGCCCTAGTTTTTCCGATTCCATATATGTATGTAAGAGCTATTTCAAGTCTTTTTCTATCTGGTAAATCTACACCTGCTATACGAGCCATTATCTCCTCCTATTACCCTTGTTTTTGTTTATGTTTTGGATTTTCGCAAATAACCATTACTCTGCCATTTCTTTTTATGATTCTGCATTTTTCACATCTTTTTTTAACAGAAGACCTTACTTTCATTTTTCACACCTCTCAAAAGTTTTTTACAATCTAAAAATAATACGACCTCTTGTAAGGTCATAAGGAGAAAGTTCAACTCTAACCCTATCTCCTGGTAAAATACGAATAAAGTGCATCCTCATCTTCCCAGATACATGAGCTAAAACTTCATGCCCAGTATCAAGTTTTACCCTAAACATAGCATTAGGAAGAGCTTCTTCTACAGTTCCTTCTACTACTATCCCTTTTTCCTTTTTATCTTCCTTTTTCTTTTTTCCCATATCCTTCCCTTTTTAATCAAGTTTTGACAAAATAATAGGGCCATCTTCTGTAATAGCTACAGAATGCTCAAAATGTGCAGCAATTGCTTTTTCTTTAGAAACAACTGTCCAACCATCTTTGAGCTTTCTGTAATAATTAGCCCTTTTACCAAGTGTTGCCATAGGTTCAATAGCTAAAACCATACCAGCTTTCAGCTTTACATTTTCTGCATTAGCAACACAATTTGATACATGGGGGTCTTCATGGGGTTTTCTACCTATTCCATGTCCCCCATAATCACAAATAGGAGCAAGTCTATACTCCTTCAATGTGCCTTCAATAGCAGCCGCGATGTCCCGAACAGTATTTCCGGGATAACATTTATCTATTCCAGCATATAACGCTTTTTCTACGCCTTCTAAAAGTCTTTTTTTTCTATCACTTATTTTATTACCTACAACATACGATATGGCTGCATCGCCATACCAACCTTCATAAACAACACCAAAATCTATGCTAACAATATCACCTTCTTTTATTGGTTTATCCTTTGGAACACCGTGAACAATTTCTTCATTTATAGACACACATAAAGCAGCCGGGAAACCGTATAAACCTAAAAATGCAGGTTTTACGCCTCTTTTTTCAGCTTCCCTTCTTGCAATTTCATCTAAATCTATGCCAGTCATTCCTGGCTTAGTTTCTTCCTTTATAATCTGCAATATTTCTGCAACTATCCTATTCGCAACTTTCAGTTTCTCAATATCTTCTTTAGACTTTAAATCTATCATAATAATCTAAAATTATAACACTTCTTTAATTTGATTGTAAACATCATCAGGAGGATTATTTGCATTTACTACTACAAGTTTACCTTTCTTCTTGTAATAGTCTGCTAAAGGCTCTGTTTGAGAGTGATAAACTTCCAATCTTTTTCTTATTACTTCTTCTTTATCATCATCTCTTTGGATGACTTCAATACCTTCTGGAGGAGGATTATATATGATATGATAAGTTTTTCCTGTATTAGGGTCTATTCTTCTACCAGAAAGTCTTTTTATAACTTCTTCATCATCAACATCAAATAATATTACTACATCTACTTCTTTCCCTTCTTGAGAAAGCATTTCGTCTAAAGCTTCAGCCTGAGGTATTGTTCTAGGAAAACCATCAAATATTACATTTTTATCTTTTAGTTCATTTAATTTTTCCTTGATAATTCCAATAATAATTTCATCTGGCACTAATTGTCCTGCATCCATATATTGCTTTGCTTTTTTCCCAAGTTCTGTTCCATTTCTAACAGCTTCCCTTAATATGTCACCAGTGGAAAGTTGGACGAATCCATATTCTTTTATTAATCTTTCTGATTGAGTTCCTTTACCTGCTCCTGGAGGTCCTAAAAATATTATTATTTTTCCCATTCTTAACCTCTCTTTAAAAAGCCTTCATATTTTTTCATAGCAAGGTGTGCTTCAATTTGATGTAATGTATCAAGGGCAACAACTACTACAATTAGTGCAGAAGTTCCACCAAAGTAGAAAGGAACATCTAACATTCTAACCAGTATCATAGGTAAAACAGCTATAACTGCTAAAAATATAGCTCCTGCAAAAACAAGTCTAGTAAGAACAAAGTTTATATATTCTTCTGTTTGAGTTCCTGCTCTTATTCCAGGAATAAATCCTCCATTTCTTCTAAGACCATCAGCTATATCTTTAGGATTTATAACTATCGCAGTATAAAAATATGTGAAGAATATAATTAATCCTACATAAATTGCAAAATAAATATAACTTTGAGGGGATAAAGCATCAGCAATAATTCTTGCTATCTCAGATTTAGTTGCAAACATTTGTGCAATTGTTGCAGGAAACATAATGAGAGCTACTGCAAATATAATAGGAATAACTCCTGCAGGATTTAATTTTAAAGGTAGATAAGTTGCAGTTTCTCTTGTAGAAATACCTCTTCTTGCATACTGTATAGGAATCCTTCTTTCTGCTTCTTGGATGTAAATAATACCTGCCACAACTAAAATAATTATTACTACAGCTAAAGCAACTTTATATAAAGGAAGAGCTCCAGATTGAAGTTGCTCATAAGTAGAAATTACAGCACTTGGAATTCCTGCAACTATACTTGCAAGAATTATCATTGAAATTCCGTTTCCTATTCCAAACTCAGTAATCTTTTCTCCAAGCCACATTAAAAATACAGTTCCAACAGTTATAATTAGTGTTGTCATTAAAATAAAGACAACTGCATTTTCAGAGATTAAAGATTGTCCTGTTTCAGTTCTTATATTTGAAATCCATACAGAAAGGGCAAAGGATTGAAATCCAGCTATAGCAATAGTTAAATATCTAGTATATTGAGAAATTTTCCATCTACCATAATCACCTTCTTCTTTTTGGAGCCTTTCAAGATTTGGAAAAACAGCAGTTAGAAGCTGCATTATAATAGCAGCAGAAATATAAGGCATTATTCCAAGAGCAAAAACAGATAGTCTACCTAGTGCACCACCAGAGAATAAATTGTATATATTAAAAAGAACACCACCAGAAGAATTAAAGTAGTTAAAAAGTGCTTGAGTATCTACACCAGGAACAGGGATGTGAGTGCCGAGCCTGTAAACAGCAAAAATAATAAGTGTATAAAATATTCTTTGACGAAGGTCTTTTATCTCAAATAATTTTCTTATAAGCTCAAACAATCACATCCCCTCTTTAAATTTAAGAAATAACTTCTACTGAGCCACCAGCAGCTTTTATTTTTTCTTCTGCAGATTTTGAAAATTTATGCGCTTTAACAGTTAAAGGTTTTGATAACTCTCCATCTCCAAGAATTTTTACAGCAGAAGTGCAATGGATAATTCCTTTTTCTTTTAAAACTTCAGGTGTTACTTCTGCATTTGCTTCAAATTTTTCTTCTAATGTTTTTATATTAACAATCTCGTATTCTACAGTATTAGGATTTTTAAATCCCCTTTTAGGAATTCTCATAATAAATGGAGTTTGACCACCTTCGAAAAATGCTGGAAGTTCTCCATATCCTCTTCTAGATTTTTGACCTTTATGACCTCTTGTAGAAGTTTTTCCGTGACCTGAACCAATACCTCTACCTACTCTTTTTTTTCTATGAGTAGCACCTTCATTTGGTCTAAGTTCATGTAGTTTGAAACCCATTATTCTACTTCCTCCACCTTAATAAGATGCTTAACTTTTTCAATATTTCCTCTAACCATAGGATTATCTTCTAAGATTCTTTCATCATTTATTTTTCTAAGTCCTAAAGAACGAATAGCGTCTTTTTGGAACTTCTTTTTGCCTGCCAATCCTCTAACTAATTTAACTTTTAGCTTCATCTTATAGGAACACCTCCAGCGAAAATTCTGTAGTTCTCTCTAATTTTAGCTTCGTCGATTCCTCTTTCTTTAGCAACTTCCTCAGGAGATTTTATCTTTAGTAAAGCATCAAAAGCAGCTCTAACGACATTATTTGGATTAGTAGTTCTTCCTAAAATCTTAGAGAGAATATCTGTAACTCCGAGCAATTCTAAGACAGGTCTTAATGGACCACCTGCAACAACCCCAGTACCTTTTCTTGCAGGCTTTAAGAGAACTACTGCAGATTCATATTCACCAATAACATCGTGAGGAATAGTTCCATCCATAAGAGGAACTTTTATTAAGTGTTTTTTAGCGTCGGCAATAGCCTTAGCTATAGAAGGAGGAACTTCTCTAGCTTTTCCGTGTCCAAATCCAATATGTCCATTTTTATCTCCAACTACAGCTAAAGTAGAGAATGAAAATCTTCTACCACCTTCCATAACACGGGTAGTTCTTCTGATTTCTATAACTTTTTCTTGCAATTCTAAAGAATTAGGGTCAATTGGATTTTTCTTTATTCTTTCCTCAATGATTCTTTCAATTTTTTTGTATCCCATTCACCTACTCCTTAAAACTTTAGTCCTTTTTCTCTAGCTGCTTCAGCAAATTCTTTAACTTTACCGTGGTATATAAAACCACCTCTGTCAAAAACAACCTTTTCAATTCCTTTTGCTAAAGCTTTCTCAGCAATAAATTCACCTAATTTTCTAGCTACTTCTTTGTTTTTACCACCTCTAAATCCATACTTTTCAACAAAATCCTTATCTATTGTTGAAGCACTAACTAAAGTATGTCCCTTTTCATCATCAATTATTTGAACATAAAGGTTATTTAAACTTTTGTAGAATGCCATTCTTGGTCTTTCAGCTGTTCCAAAAACTTTTTTTCTAATTCTTTTATGTCTTATTATTCTTTTTTGTCTTCTTGTTTTTACTGCCATTTTTTCCTCACCTTAAATTTTATTTTTTACCAGCTGCTTTACCAGGTTTTAATTTAAGTTGTTCACCTTTGTATCTAATTCCTTTTCCTTTGTAAGGGTCAGGTTTTCTAAAATCTCTTATTTCAGCAGCAACCTGACCTACAAGTTGTTTGTCAATTCCAGATACTTTAATATTTGTATTCCCTTCAACAGAAATTGTGATTCCTTCAGGTGGTTCATAAACAACAGGATGAGAGTAACCAAGTTGCATTTCTAGAGCTTTTCCTTTCATAGCTGCTCTATAACCAATACCTATAATTTCAAGTTCTACAGTAAAGCCTTCTGTTACTCCTTTAACCATATTTGCAATTAAAGCTCTAGTTGTTCCATGTATAGCCCTCATAAAAGAGCTATCATTTGGTCTTTCTATTTTGATTTGATTATCTTCAACTGTTATTTTTAATTCAGGGTTAAATTTTTGTGTTAACTGTCCCTTAGGTCCTTTTACAGTAACAACATTTCCATCTTCTATTTTTACTTCAACACCATTTGGTATTTCTATTGGTTTTTTACCAATCCTTGACATTTAATTAGCCTCCTTAAAAGTGTTTACCAAACATAGCAGAGAATTTCACCACCAACTCTTTCTTTTCTAGCTTGAGCGTCTGTGAGAATTCCCTTATTAGTTGATAAAATAGCAGTTCCTAAACCTTTTCTAACATAAGGAATTTCATCTACTCCAACATATTTCCTACGACCAGGTTTAGAAACTCTTTGTAATCCTGAGATTACAGGTTTTGTGTTCCTAGGTCCTAAGTATTTTAATTTTAAAATTAAAGTATTTTGAGTTCCTTTTTTATTTTCATCAGAAACTATGTAATCTTCTATGTATCCTTCTTCTTTTAAAATTCTTGCAATTTGCTCTTTTATTTTTGAATTAGGGATGTAAACTTCGCTTTTTCTTGCTTTGATTGCATTATTTATTCTTGCAAGCATGTCTGCGATAGGGTCTGTTATCATCTTTTTCCTCCTTACCAGCTAGCTTTTCTTACGCCTGGAATTTCGCCTCTTAAAGCTCTTTCCCTAAAGCATATTCTACACATGTTAAATTGTCTTAAAAATCCTCTAGGTCTTCCACAAATTGGACATCTAGAGTGATTTCTTGTTGAGTACTTAGGCTTCTTTAAAAAAGATTTAGCCCATAATGCTTTTCTTGCCATTTGTATAATTCCTCCTTAAGATGCTCTAATTGGAAGTCCAAGTAATGCTAATAAGTATTTTGCTTCTTCGTCAGTTTCTGCAGTTGTTTCAATAATAATATCCATTCCTCTAATTCTATCTACTTTGTCATAATCTATTTCAGGGAATATTATTTGTTCTTTTACACCAAAAGCATAATTTCCTCTTCCATCAAAGGATTTAGGGTTTAGACCTCTAAAGTCTCTAACCCTTGGAAGAGCAACAGATATTAATTTATCTAAAAAGTCCCACATTCTTTCTTTTCTTAAAGTTACCCTTGCACCAACAGGTAATCCTTTTCTTAATTTAAATCCTGCTTCTGATTTTTTAGCTCTTCTAATTTCAGGTCTTTGTCCTGTAATTAAAGTTAAATCTTCAACAGCTTTATCTAATTGTTTAATATCTTGAACTGCTTCTCCAACACCCATATTTACAACGATTTTCTTAATTCTAGGTATTTGCATTGGAGATTTATATCCAAATCTTTCCATTAATTTTGGTGCAACTTCTTCTTCATATTTTTTTCTTAATCTTGGAATATATTTTGTAGTTGCTTCTGCCATTTCTTATTACCTCTACTTAGTTTTTTCCCAAACTGTGTCTATAATTTCACCACTTTTTCTTGCAAATCTAACTTTTTTAATAACATTTCCTTCTTCTATAATCTTGTATCCAATTTTAGTAGGTTTACCTGTTTTAGGGTCTATAAATGCCACATTTGATATATCAATAGGTCTTTCAATTTCTACTATTCCACCTTCTTGAACACCTTCTATATGTTTGAGGTGTTTTTTCCCAATATTAACACCCTCAACAATAACTCTAACTTTTCCGTTTTTTCTGATAATTTGTTTTATTTTTCCAGTTTTTCCTTTTTCTTTTCCAGCAATAACTACTACTGTATCGCCTCTTTTTAATCTAGTTTTTACCATTTATATTACCTCCGGTGCTAAAGAAACGATTCTGTAAAATCCTTTTGCTCTAATTTCCCTTGCAACAGGTCCTAAAATACGAGTTCCTATTGGTTCTAAGTTATTGTTTAATAAAACAACTGCGTTATCATCAGCTTTTACATAGCTTCCATCTGGTCTTTTAACTTCTTTAGCAGTTCTTACTACAACTGCTTTGTAAACTTTTCCTTTTTTAGCAGTTCCTGTAGGTAAAGCAGATTTTACCGTAACTGTTATTACATCGCCTAAAGTTGCTGTATTCTTTTGAGCACCAAAATTCGCTTTCTTTGGAATACCTATACATTGAACTTTCTTAGCACCTGAATTATCAGCAACATTTAAATAAGTTCCTCTTTGTATCATTACACTACACCCCTTGTAAAATTCTTAAAAAATAGGGACAAAATAATATTTTATAATTTTATGAAAATTAAATCAATATAGTATTACTGATTTTGTGAAGATAAAACTTCAACAACAACCCATCTTTTTAATTTAGATAAAGGTCTACTTTCTCTTATTCTAACTACATCACCAACTTTTAATTTATTTTCAGGATCGTGAGCATAGTATTTTTTTGTTCTTTTAACCCTTTTCCCATATAGAGGGTGAGAGAACTGTCTTTCTACAGCAACAACAACTGTTTTGTCCATTTTATCACTAACAACCTTTCCTACGAATTCCCTTCTTCCAGCCATTATTTAACCTCCGCATTTTGAGCTTCTAGCTCTCTTTCTCTGAGTATAGTAAGAATTCTAGCTATATCTCTTTTTGTAGCTTTGATTTCTGAAGGTTTTTCTAATCCTCCAATTTCGTTTTGAAATCTTAATTTCATTAATTTTTGCTTTAATTCTTTTAATTTTTCTTGGAGTTCTTCATTTGATAATTTTCTTAATTCTTTTGCCTTCATTCTTACACCCCTTCTGCTTTTACAAGTCTTGTTTTAATAGGGAGTTTATAACCTGCTTTTCTGAAAGCTTCCTGAGCAACTTCCTCAGGAACACCAGCAAGTTCAAATAAGATATGTCCTGGTTTTACAACAGATACAAAATGGTCTAAATCACCTTTTCCTTTACCCATTCTAGTTTCAGCAGGTTTCCTAGTAACAGGTTTGTGAGGGAAAGCTCTAATCCAAACTTTTGCACCTTTTTTAGCTTCCCTAACGATAGCAATACGGGCAGCTTCAATTTGTCTAGATGTTAACCAGCAAGGTTCTAAAGCCTGTAATCCATATTCTCCAAAAGCTACCCTGTTTCTACGGGAAGCTTTACCTTTCATTCTTCCTCTTTGCTGTTTTCTCCATTTTAACTTTTTAGGTTGTAGAAGAGACATTATGTAATCCTCCTATTATTTTTTACTTTTCTACTTTTAATTCTTCTTCTATTTTGTTTAATACTTCTTCTTTCTGAGCATCAAGTTTATCACCTTTGTAAATCCAAACCTTAACTCCAAGTATTCCATACTTAGTAGAAGCTCTTGCATAACCGTAATCTATTTCTGCTCTTAAAGTTTGAAGTGGCATTCTACCTTCTAAAATCCATTCTTTTCTAGCAAGATCAACTCCGCCGATACGACCACCAACCTGAGTTTTTATTCCTTTAGCTCCTGCTCTCATTGCATTGTCAATAGCTCTCTTCATTGCTCTTCTATGAGAAACCCTTCTTTCAAGTTGTAAAGCTATGTCTTCAGCCACAAGCTGAGCATCCAATTCTGGAACTTTTACTTCGTCAACATTAACTGTTATTTCCTTAGCATCTGTTAAAGCCTGTATTATTTTGTTAAGTTCTTCTACCTCTGAACCTTTTCTTCCAATAACAATTCCTGGTTTTGCTGCGAGTATTTTAATTCTAAGTTTGTCTCCAAGTCTTTCTATAAATACTTTTGAAATTCCAGCAGCTTTGTATTTTTCTTTAATGAAATTTCTAATTTTTATATCTTCATGAAGAGTTTTTGCATAGTTTTTCTTATCTGTATACCATTTTGATTGCCAGTCAGAGGTAATACCTAATCTAAAACCTATTGGATGAACTTTCTGACCCACCGTTATTTCCTCCTTTACTGCCTTTCAGCTAATTTAATTGTTATATGAGAATATCTTCTTCTTATCATTGTAGCCCTACCATATGCTCTAGGCATATATCTTTTTAAAATAGGGCCATCGTCAGCTTTTATTTCTTTTATATATAAGTTATCAATATCCATTCCTTTCATTTCAGCATTAGCTATAGCACTTTTTAATAGTTTTTCTACTATTCTTGCTGCTCTTTTGTTTAATTCACCTAAAATTGCTAAAGCAGTTCCTACATCTTTTCCTCTAATTAAATTGATAACCTGTCTTACTTTTGTAGGAGATATTCTTGCATATCTTAAAACTGCTCTGGCTTCATTGTTGTTTACTGTAGTAGCCATCTGTCTTCACCTCTTATTTTTTCTTAACTGCTTTTCCTGATTTGTCAGGGTGTCCTCTAAAAGTTCTAGTTAAAGAGAACTCTCCAAGTTTGTGTCCAACCATTTCTGGTTGGATGTATACAGGGATAAATTTCATTCCATTATATACTGCAATTGTATGCCCAACCATTTCTTCAGTAATTGTGCAAGCTCTATCCCATACTTTTATTACTTTTCTTTCTCCAGTTTCATTCATTTTTCTTATTTTTTTGAGAATCTTTTCATTTACATATGGGTTTTTATTTCTTTCGTTCCACTTTCCTTTATATCCCATCCTTATTTACCTCTGCGTTTAATTATGAATTTATCAGAGTATTTAGCACCTCTTCTAGTTTTGTATCCTTTTGTAGGTTGACCCCAAGGAGAAACTGGATGTTTACCAAATGTTTTTCCTTCACCACCACCGTGAGGGTGATCAACAGGGTTCATTGCAGTACCTCTAACAGTTGGTCTAATTCCAAGCCATCTTTTTCTTCCTGCTTTTCCAAGTTTTACAAGTTCGTGTTCTGCAAGACCAACCACACCAACAGTAGCCATACATTTTTTATGAACTAATCTAATTTCTCCAGAAGGAAGTCTTAATTGAACATAGTCTCCCTGTCTTCCAAGAATTTGTGCAGACATTCCAGCAGCTCTTGCAAGCTGTCCACCTTTTCCTGGAGTAAGTTCTACATTATGTACAAATGTACCAACAGGGATATTTTCTAGAGGCAAGGCGTTTCCTGTTTTTATTTCTGCATCAGGTCCAGCTACAACCATATCCCCAACTTGTAAACCTTCAGGCCAGATAATATATCTTTTTTCACCATCAAGATAATGAAGAAGAGCTATTCTAGCACTTCTGTTAGGGTCATATTCTATAGCTGCAACTTTTGCTGGAACACCCCATTTATCCCTTTTAAAGTCTATTATCCTATAAAGTCTTTTATGTCCACCACCTCTATGTCTAACAGTAATTCTTCCTTGATTGTTTCTTCCTGCCTTTTTCTTTAAAGGCTCAACTAATGATTTTTCTGGCTCAGTTTTAGTAATTTCTGCAAAATCGTATAAAACTGCGTGTCTAGTTCCGTTTGTTACAGGTTTTAATTTTCTAACTCCCATCTTCTTTCACCTCTTAAACTAATTCAGCAATATTTATTGGTTTTTCACTTTCAACTTTTACTATTGCTTTTTTCCATTTTTTTGTAAATCCTGGTTTGTTGAAACCAACTCTTTTTCTTTTTGGTTTAACAATCATAGTTCTAACTTCTTTAACTTTAACTCCAAATACTTCTTCAACAGCTTTTTTTATTTCTATCTTATTAGCGTCTAAAGCCACTTCAAACACTAGTTTATTTTCCTTTTCATTTTGGTTTACAGCCTTTTCCGTTAGAACAGGACGAATTAGAATATCATGTGGAGTCTTCATTATCCTAACCTCTCATTAATTTTTTCTGCTGCTGATTTTGTGATTAAAACCTTTTCAGCATTCAGAATGTCATAAGTATTTAATCCATCTACCAATAAAACTTTAACTTTAGGAATATTTCTAAATGATTTGATTACATTTTCATCTTTTTCTGCTATTACAAGTAAAACTTTTGATTTATCTAGTCCAAAATTCTTTAAAACTTCAACGGCATTTTTAGTTTTTGGAGCTTCAAAAGTAAAATCTTCAATAAATATTATTTCTCCGTCTTTTAATTTTGCAGAAAGAACTCCTTTTAAAGCCTTTTTTCTAACTTTTTTAGGTAATGCATAGTAGTAATCTCTAGGATGTGGCCCGTGTGCTACACCACCACCTACCATTAAGTTAGCTTTCCTATCTCCGTGTCTTGCATTACCAGTTCCTTTTTGAGGAAGTATTTTTCTTCTAGAGCCTCTAACCTCTGCTCTGGTTTTAGTAGAAGCAGTTCCTGCTCTTCTAGCAGCCAATTGCCATCTAATAACTTCCCAAACAGTATGCTCTTTAACTTCAGTGTTAAAAATTTCTTCTTTTAAGTTTATTGTTCCAACTTGCTCATTTTTTATGTTAACTACATTTGCTTCCATCTTCTACTTCACCTCTTTTCTATTTGCTTATGATGCATAAGCAGCTTTAGCTTTTTCTAATTTTCTTTTTCCTTTTCTTCTATTTAGAATTACGCTTGATTTTAATTCAACAAATGACTTTGGAGCTCCTGGAACAGAGCCTTTTACTAAAATTACATTTTTCTCAGGGATTATATCTACAACTTCAAGACCTAATACAGTAACTCTTTCATTTCCATAGTGTCCTGCCATTCTTTTTGTTTTCCAAACTCTACCTGGGTCTTCACAGGCACCTACAGAACCAACAGCTCTGTGATATCTAGCACCGTGAGATTTTGGAAATCCTGAGAAATCCCATCTTTTCATAGCAGAAGCAAAACCTCTACCTTTAGAAATTCCAGATACATCTATTAAGTCTCCAACTTCAAATACATCTTCTATTTTAACTTCCTGTCCTAATTGAACTTCTTCTCCATCTTTTAAAGGAAATTCTTTTAATTTTCTTAAAGGTCTAACTCCTGCTTTCTTGAAAACTTCAAGTAAAGGTTTTGGAGTTCTTTTTTCTTTTCTTTCACCTGTTCCTAAAACAACAGCATTGTATCCATCTTTTTCTTCAGTTCTTATTCCAACAACATAATTAGGCTCTACCTCAATTACTGTTACAGGTATTGCCTTCCCATTTTTAAAAACTCTTGTCATTCCAACTTTTTTTCCTATTATGCCCTTTGGCATTGCTCTCACTCCTTTTCTTAACTTAATTTGATTTCTACATCAACACCAGCAGGTAGGTTGATGTCCATTAATGCTTCTATAGTTTGTGGAGTTGCATTTTCAATATCTATTAATCTTTTGTGAATTCTCATTTCAAAGTGTTCTCTTGATTGTTCAAATTTGTGTGGAGACCTTAATACACACCACACTTTTCTTTTAGTAGGAAGTGGGATAGGGCCTTTAATAACCCCACCACTTCTTTTAACAGTTTCTATTATTTGTTTTACTGATTGGTCTAAAACATCATGGTCAAAAGCTTTTAATTTTATTCTAATTTTTTCGTGTTCCATCCCTTATCACCTCTTACTCAATGATTTCAGTAACAACACCAGCACCAACAGTTCTACCACCTTCTCTAATAGCAAATCTCATTTGCTCTTCTATAGCTACTGGCACCATTAACTCTACTGTTAACTCTACATTATCTCCTGGCATTACCATCTCTTGCCCTTCT
>WFXI01000235.1 GCA_015490675.1 Hydrogenothermaceae bacterium | reverse complement strand
ATAAATTCTTTTCTATCTGCCTTTTTTCTTTTGTAATCCTTTGTCAATGTAGCATTTATAACAGGATTATAGACCTTTGTTTCTCCCATCATTTTTCTAATGGCAGGTTTTACCAGTGTTTCATAAACAAACATACACGCTACAGGATTTCCTGGAATACCAAAAAAGAGTTTTTGTTTTTCTTCTCCCCAAACTCCAAAAGCTACTGGTTTTCCAGGTTTTTGAGCTACTTTCCAAAATAAAATTTCTACTCCAAGCTCTGTGCATACAAAATCTTTAACTAAATCGTATTCTCCAACAGAAACTCCACCAGTAGTAAGTAAAACATCACAGGTTTTTGCATAGGACAGTTTTCTTTTTAAATCTTCAGGGTCATCTTTTGCAAAACCTAAAATAATTGGGTCTGCTCCTGTTTCTAAAACCTGAGCATATAAAGAGTATGTGTTTGATGTTCTAATTTGCGAATCTGAAGTTATCGGCTCTCCTATATCTAAAATTTCATCTCCTGTGGTTAATATACCAACTCTTGGTTTTTGATATACATAAACTGTAGCCTTGTTTACAGAAGCTAAAACTCCAACTTCAGCAGGCCTAATTTTTTTACCTTTTTCTATAAGAAGCTCTCCCTTTTTATAATCTCCTCCTTGAGGTCTTATATTCGCACCCTTTGGAAGTTCCTGAAATATGAAGACTTTACCATCTTCTACTTTTGTTAACTCTTTTTGAACAACTGTATCTGCACCTTCAGGGATTAATCCTCCTGTATATATAGCTGTAGCCTGACCTTTCTGTATAGGTGTTGGCTCTCCTCCTGCTTTTGCTTCTCCAACAAGCTCTAATACTGCAGGGTTATCTTCTGTAGCACCTTTTATATCTTCATATCTAACTGCAAATCCATCCATACCACTGTTATCTGCTGGTGGATTATCCCTATCTGCTACTATATCTTCCGCTAAAACTCTACCTAAGGCATCTTTTAAGAAAACTTTTTCTATTCCAAGCTTTTTTGTGTTTTCAAGAACTATTTTTAGAGCTTCTTCGTATTTAATCATTCTTGTTAAAACCTCTCTGTGTTTATTATTTTTATGTATTATCCAATAATATTTTCAAGCTTTTTTATGCTTCTTCTCATACCATCTAGCAAACTTGTAAAGAAGAAAAGCATAAATTGAAATTCCTACCATTAGAAACACTAAATATTCTTCAATTGTCATCTTTATTACTCCAGCAGATATTAAAAAGAAACCTATTAAAAGAAATAAAATAAAAGTAAAAAATGCTGTAATACCTAAAGTAGTGGAAAATTCTCCCTTTACAAAAGGTTGAACTATAGCAAATAATACAGTCCCTACCCCAACATTAATAATTGCTTTCCCTACTTCTTTAAATCCTTCTTTGAAATCCATTTTTATTCCTGAATTTGATATTTTTTCCTAAAAATTTTCCTTTCTATTTTATCAACAATCTCATAAATTACAGGAATCACATATAAACTAAGAGGCAAGGCAGTTATTAATCCTCCAATTATTGCAATTGCAAGTGGCTGTCTAAGCTCAGAGCCTACATTTAAACCAAGTGCAACAGGTAAAAGGGAAGCTATAATTGTTAATGTTGTCATTAAAATTGGTCTAAGCCTTTCTGCTCTTGCTTTTAAAATTGCTTCTCTGATTGGTAAGTTTTCTTTTAATTGAATTATTCTATCTACAAATAAAACAGCATCTCTAGTTATTAGACCAACAAGTAGTATTATTCCAAAGTAAGATGCTACATTTAAAGTGGTATCAGTTAGTATAATAGCTCCAAAAATTCCAAATATTGCAAAAGGAAGCATCAGCATTATTGCTATAGGATGCAAAAGACTTTCAAAAAGAGAAGCAAGTATCATATAAACTGCAATTATTGCAACAATTAAAGCGATACCTAAGTATTTGAATGCCCTTTTAAACTCTTTTGTCGTTCCTGCCACTTCAAATGTGTATCCAGCAGGAAGGTATTTTTTAATAACTGTTTCAACTTCCTTTACAGCTTCTCCTGTAGATTTTCCTTCCACATTTGCATATATGGTAATACTATACTGTCTGTTATATCTATTTATTACATTAAATCCTGCTTTTGGAACAATTTCTACATAGTTATAAACTGGAAGTAATTCTCCATTTTTGTTTCTAACATAAACAGATTTTAAATACTCAAAAGACTTTAAATACTTTTCATCAGCTTTTACATAAAAAGGATAACTTTCAGAACCTTTTTCAAATTGTCCTACTTGATATTTGGTAAATAAAATTTGAATAGTTGTTGTTATATCGTTTATGTTTATTCCATCTTTTATTGCTTTGTTTCTATCAATTTTTATATCAACCTGTGGTTTGGATAATCTTAAATCTGTATCTAAATCTTCATACCCTCCAAGCTTTTTTAGTTCCTGTATGATTTTTGATGAAATCTCTGCTAATTTATCTAAATCCTGCCCTTTTATTGTATATTGAATATCTGCAGAACGCCCCATATGTGCCCCAACAGCAGTAGGAAGGTCAACGATTGCTTTTACTCCTTTTAGCTTTTTAAATTCTTGTCTTAACTGATGCATAACAACTTTCATATGAGGTCTGTTTTCTCTATTTATAAGAGTTATAAAAAACATCCCACCATTTGCCTCTGTTCTGCCTACAATTCCCTCTCCCATTGCCATTCCGTATCTTAATATGTATGGATTGCTTATTAAGATTTTTTCAATCTCTTTTGCCTTTCTAACTGTGTAATCAAAAGATGAACCTGAAGGGGTTTCAAACCTAACTAAAAATCTTCCTTCATCTACAAGAGGTAAAAACTCCTTTTTCGTATATTTAGACAAACTAAAACCAGCTACAACAAAAACAACAGCTACTATTAAAACAATAATTTTATGGTCTAAACTCCACCTTAAAGTTTTATCAAATAAAGTTTCAAACTTATCATAAGCCCTTTGGAAAATATTTTTTTCTCTTTTAGTAACCAGTCTTGCAGAAATCATTGGTGTAAAACTAATAGAAACTATATACGAAATAGCTATTGCAACAACTAATGTAAATGCAAATCCAAAGAAAAATTTTCCAATTACAGAACTCATAAATAAAACAGGGGTAAATATTGCTATTAAACTTGCTGTAGAAGCTAAAATTGCAAATATAACAACCCTAGTTCCAATCTCTGCAGATTTTATAGGATCTAATCCTTCCTGTCTTCTCCTATAAATGCTTTCCATTACAACAATAGCATCATCTATGACAAGCCCAACAGCAACAGCTAAAGCAATAAGAGAAATTGTGTTTAAAGACTGTCCAAACATATACATTAAAAATATTGTTCCAAGGAGAGAAACAGGAATTGCCAAAAATGGAATAAAAGTCATTCTTAAACTTCCTAGAAATAGAAAAACAGTTAAAGCAGTAAATCCACAACCTATTAGGATTTCGTGAAGAGCGTCATTTACGCTTCTTTGAATAAATTCTGATGCATCATAATTAATCCCAAGTTTTAATCTTTCTGGAAGTTGATTTTGGATTTCTTTAATTTTTTCTCTAACTTCTTTTGCAACTTCCACAGTATTTGCTTTCGACTGTTTGTAAATTATCAGTGCTATTGCATCTTTTGGCTCTTTACTATTTGGCGGTTTGAAATGAACTAAAGTTCTTTGCTCATCAAAGGAAAATTCTACATGTCCAATATCTTTTACCCTTATATCATCTTTAATTATTAAATTTGCAACTTCATCAGGTGAGCGAAATTTTCCTTCAATTCTTATTAAATATTCTTTATCAAGTGAATATATCTTCCCTGAAGGTTTTTCTATATGGTTTGCCTTTATAGCATTAACTACATCAATAGGCGAAAGTTTATATTCCTTTAACTTTTCTATATCCAGCCTTACCCATAAAACATTTTCCCTGTATCCACCTAAGTGAACACCACCAACTCCTTTCAGCCTTTCAAATTCTCTTTTTACAAACTTATCTGCATAATATGCTTTTAATCCATAATCAACATCTCCATAGAGTAAAACTGCCATTATTGGAGCTAAAGAGGTATTAATTTTCTGTATTACTGGTGTGTCTGCTTCATCTGGTAAATATTTAGAAACTCTACTTATTGCATCTCTAACATCGTCAGTAGCTTCATTTAAGTCTTTATCAAGATTAAAAATAACAGTTACACGGGATATTCCTGCATAGCTTTTTGATACAATTGCTTCAATTCCATTAATAGTTGAAAGCTGGTCTTCTATTTTTTTTGTAACACTACTATCAACTACCTCTGGAGGTGCTCCTTCGTAAGTGGTAGTAATTGCTACAAATGGAAATTCTATATCTGGAAATCTATCTATTGCTATATTTTTAAACCCATAAATCCCAAGGATTACAAAGGAAAGAATAAACATCCATGTAGTAATTGGTCTTCTTATAAAAAAACGATACATTAATCCTCCTAAACCTTTAAATACCGTTATAATTATAGTATGGATAAGTATGTTTTGTGCATCACTGGTGCCAGTGGTGTTAGATATGGCTTAAAAATTTTGGAAGAACTGTCAAAAAACAACTTTGTATATCTTTTAATATCTGACAATGGATATGTTGTTTTAGATAGAGAAGAAGGAATATCTAGAAAAGATATAAAAAATTTAATAAATGAAAATGTAAAACTTATAAATGTAAAAGACATATCATCCACATTAGCCAGTGGCTCTAGATTAATAGAAACAAAAGGTGTAATTGTTGCTCCTTGCTCTATGAATACCCTCGCAAATATTGCAAATGGAGTTTCTCAAAACCTTATACACAGAATTTGTGATGTTGCTTTAAAGGAAAAAGTTCCATTATATCTACTTATTAGAGAAATGCCTTTTTCTCTAATACATATTGAAAATATGAAAAAAGTAGCTTTAGCTGGAGCTATTGTATCTTCTGCTTCTCCTGCTTTTTATCATAATCCTAAAACAGTTGAAGATATGGTTAATTTTGTTGCTGGAAAAGTTTTAGATTTCTTCAAGGTTAAACATAATCTTTACAAAAGATGGAAGGAAAATGAAGATTAGTGAATGTGCAGAATTATTTTTAATGTATATAGAAGATAAATCACCTCACACAGTAAAAAACTACAAAATAGATTTAAAGCAGTTTCAGGACATATTAAAGGATAAAGATGTAGAAGAAATTACTAAAGCAGACATAGCAAAATTTAGGATGTATTTACAGGCAAAAAAACTAAAAAGCTCAACAATTGCTAGGAAAATAGCCTCAATAAATACATTCTTCAAATATTTAATAGATATGGATTTATTGGAAACTTCCCCAATAACAAAATCACATAGACCTAAAATTTCAAATAAAATTCCAGAAGCCTTAACCCACGAAGAAGTTCAAAAATTACTTGAAAACACAGAAAACCTAATGGATAAAGTTTTAATACTATTTTTAGTTTCCACAGGACTTAGAGCATCTGAGCTACTTGGAATAAAAAGACAAGATATAGTTATAGAAAGAGAAGGAAGTTTATATACAATAGACACACTTTTAGATGAAATCAATAAAAATGACATAGCATTTATAAAAGTAAAAGGAAAAGGAAATAAAGAAAGACTTGTTCCAATCACAGGTAAAACTTTGGTAGTGTTTGCAGAATATTTGAAAAAACACAATTTTGACGAAATATTTCCAATATCTTACTTATCTTTATGGAAAAGAATAAAAGATTTAGGAAGTAAATTAAATATAAAACTACATCCCCACAAATTAAGGCATACTTCTGCTACCTTAGCTTTACAATCAGGAGCAGAGCTTAGAGTAATACAGGAACTTCTTGGGCACTCTTCTCCTACAACTACAGCAAGATATGCTAAAGTAAACAAAGACCAGCTTATAAAAACCACAAAAGATATTACAAAATGGCTTAATGATTAGCCCTTTTCTTTACCTCTTCAATAAAAACTTTTACCATTTGAGGCATAGCTTTAGGGTCTGTTCCTGTTATTATATTTCCATCTATTTCAACAGGTTTACCTGTATAATTTGCTCCTGCATTTGAAATATCATCTTTTATAGAAAAAAAACCTGTAATATTTTTACCCTTTACTATTTTTGCAGATATCAAAAGCCAAGGTCCGTGGCATATAGCTCCAATTACTTTATTATTGTTATATGCATTTTTAACAAATTTTACTATATCTTTATCCCTTCTAAATCTATCAGGGGCATATCCTCCAGGAATAAAAACTCCATCATATTCAGATGCTTTTTCAGGGTCAACTAATGTATTTGAATGAAAAGTTAATCCGTTTTTCCCTTTAAATTCTCCAATTTTAGAAGCTACAATATCAACATTAAAACCTTCTTCCTTAAATCTATAAAATGGATATATAAATTCAACTTCTTCTACAAAGTTTTCTAAAAGTAAAGCTATTTTTATCATCTTTTTTCCTCCTTGTTTAGCTTTTCGTGAAAAAAATCATATAAAGTATAAACCAATATATGTAGTATAGAAAAAAACAACAAAATTCAAGGAGGTATATTTATGGCAACAACTGTAACTTTAAAAGGAAATCCTGTAACACTTGCAGGTCCAGAAATTAATGTAGGAGACAAAGCTCCTGAAGCAGTAGTAGTTTTAACAGACCTTTCAGAAAAAATCATTGGTGGAGCAAAAGGAAAATATCAAGTAATCATAACTGTTCCATCTTTAGATACTCCTGTTTGTGAGAAAGAAACTAAAGAATTTAATGAAAAACTTGCTGGTCTTGATGTAGATGTAACTGTAGTATCTATGGACTTACCTTTTGCAGAAAAAAGATTTTGTGAGTCTTTCAATATAGGAAATATTGATATTGGTTCTGACTTTAGATACAGAGACTTAGAAAAATATGGAGTTTTAATTTCTGAAGGTGCTTTAAAAGGAATTTTAGCAAGAGCAGTATTTATTGTAGACCCTGAAGGAAAAGTTTGCTACAAGCAAATTGTTCCTGAAATTACTGAAGAACCAAACTACGACGAAGTAATTAATACTTTAAAATCAGTTTTATAAAGTATAAAAGGGGCTATAAAAGCCCCTTTAATTAAATATCAACTTCTATTCCAAATATAGCCTGTATCGCTTTTCCAAATAGATAGGATAATCCTGCAGCAGAAAATCCTGCAATTACCATTTCCATAATTTTCTTTCTTATATCTATTCCTGATAATGTAGCTATTACAAATCCAACAGTTGCTAAAGCCAATCCTGCAAAAAGTATACTAAATGGCAATGCGACAAGAGAACTTGGAGCAAAGAAATAAGGTAAAACAGGGAATAAAACCCCAAATAAGTATGCAAAGCCTGTAAATAAACCAGACCTGATTTCATTTTCATCATCTTCTTTTATTAAAAGTTTTGCAATAGCTTTCTTATCATCAACTTTCTTTACTATTTCTTCTATTACTTGTGAAGGAATATTCATTTCTTCTAAATGTTCTCTTAATGTATCCAAAGCCTTGTCAGGAGATACATCAAATAAAATTTCAATTTTTTCATTCAAGGCTTTGTTTACCTGTCTTTGAGAACGAACAGAAATAAAAGCCCCAATTCCCATTGATAAAGCACCAGCAACTCCAACTATACTACCAGATACAGCTACCATTAAAGGATTATTCACATAAACAGCAGATAAACCTGTAACTGCTCCAAGAATTTCAACTAAACCATCGTTCATCCCAAGGACAAAGTCTCTTACATTAGAAAGACCAAACTTTTCTGCTTCTTTCGCAAAAAATGTCTCGTGCTCTATTTCATCAACTATTATTTTTTTTAGTTTTTCTTTATCTTCATCAGATAGAGGAGCGTTATTTAAAAAGTCGTAATATTCTTTTACTCCTCCACTTTCTCCAAGTTCTAAAAAAGAAACAACTAAAACTGGATTTGTAAATTTGTTTAATATTAATGCAATCGCTTGCCTCAGCTTTGCAGGACTAGCTTGAGGAATAGGGGCATTATTTTTTTCTAAAAATTGTTTCCAAAAATTTGCGTGCCCTTTTTCCATATTTGCAATTCTAATTAAATTTTCTTTTAGGTTTTCATCTTTAACCTTTTCTGATAAAAACATATAAAATTCATAATCATTTATCTCATTTATATAAAATTCTTTTGCTTTTTCTATGAAATTCATATATATCCTCCATTAACCTGTCATAACAATATTTTTTCCATAATTTTTAGCTTTATAAAGTAGGCTGTCTGCTTTACTTATCAACTCTTCTATACACTTATCCACAGAAGTTTTACACTCTTTAAATTCTGTAAGACCTGCTGAAAAAGAAAAATTAAGTTTTTGACCATTATAATTAAATTCCCTTTTATTAAAATTTTCTCTCAATCTTTCTATGACCTTATAAGCAATTGGAAGTTCTGTTTTTGGTAGTATTATTATAAATTCCTCTCCACCTACTCTATATTTTCTATCACTTTCTCTTAATGTATGTTCAACAACATCTGCAAAACCTTTCAATACTTCATCACCAAATTGGTGTCCATAAGTATCGTTTATTTGCTTGAAGTTATCCAAATCAATCATTGCAAGAGAAAAAGGTACATTGTTCTTAACGAGTTCCCTAATATCCCTTTCAAAAGCCCTTCTATTTAACAATCCTGTAAGTTCATCTTTGTATATAAGTTCGTCTTTTTCTGATAGTTCTCTTTTAATTTTCTCTATTATTTTCTTTTGCTGATATATAAATTTCACAAGACCATCTGTAATTAAAATTGTTTCATTTAGTTCCACAAGAATTTTTTGAATGTCTTCCTCTGTTTCTATGTTTTCTTTTTTCTCTTTAATTTTATCTGAATGTTCAGAAACCCCTTTTGCTGTTTCTTCTAACTTTTCTTCTACTTTTTCAAGGACTTTTTTTAGGTCTTTTTCTTTATCTATTTTATCTGCAATTTTGAAAACATCTGCAGGTGAAAAAATATCTATGTTGTTTTCTTCAATATATAAAAATGCATAATAAAATTTAGAATAATTTTTAGGAGTTAAGGGAATACCTTGATTTACGAGAAATTCCATAGTTCTTTTGGCTATTGCATTAGCATTCATACTTTAATCAGTCTCTCCTGTTATAAGTTCTCTTAATTTTTTTCCTATGTCTTTAGATTTCATTAATGTTTCTCCAATTAAAAATGCATCCACTCCAGCTTCATTTAATTCTTTTAATTGCTTGTGGGAGGATAATCCACTTTCTGCAACCACAATCTCAGCTCCCCACTCTTTTATTTTCGGACAAAGTTCTTCAGATTTTCTTATATCCACTTCGAAAGTATCTAAGTCTCTATTGTTAACCCCAACAATAATAGCTCCACTATCAACTGTTACTACAGCCTCATCACTAGTAAAAACTTCTACCAAAGGTTCCATTCCAATACTTCTACCAAAATCAATTAAATTTTTTAATTCCTCTGCATTTAATATTCTTGTTATTAAAAGATAACTGTCGGCTCCTTTTGCATATGCTTCTAATATTTGTCTTTCATCTATAATAAAATCTTTTCTCATTACTGGAATATTAACTACTTTTGAAACATCATAAACATATTCAATACTTCCTTGAAAAAATTTTTCATCTGCTAAAACAGATATAGCACTTGCTCCATTTTCTTCATAAATTTTTGCAATTTCTACAGGGTTGAAATCTTCTCTTATAATTCCTTTTGAAGGAGATGCTTTTTTTATTTCGGCAATAATATTTATTCCATCTCTCTTTAATGCAGATTTAAAATCTTTGGGAGGTTTTCTATTTTGAGCCAACTTTTCTAAAGTCTTTATGTAATCAGAAGTATATTTTCCTAATTCTTTCTTCTTTTGAGCTACAATTTTATCCAGAATATTCAAAGGATGACCTCTATCATATTTACTAACTTTTGTCATAATATTTTAACACCAAACTTGTATTATAGTTTATTTAAGCTCAATAATAATTAGTACTAATAAGGAGGAAAACAATGGATAAAATAAACAAACCTGAAATTCTTGCTCCAGTTGGACACTATGAGGGGCTTTCTGCTGTCATAAAAGCAGGTGCAGATGCTATTTATATGGGATGTGGAAAAATTAATCAAAGAGCTAACAAATCTATCTTTGATATTGAGGATGTCAAAGAAATTAGAAAAATAACTCAAGATGCAGGAGTTAGGCAGTATATAGTTTTAAACTCAATAGTTTTTGAAGATGACCTTCCTTATATAAATGAAACTTTAGAACAACTTAAAGAAATCGGTGTAGATGCAGTAATAGGCTGGGATATGGCTGTTTTATCAAAATCTATAGAACTTGGAATAGAAACTCACCTTTCAACAATGGCTTCTGT
>WFXI01000234.1 GCA_015490675.1 Hydrogenothermaceae bacterium | reverse complement strand
TTTATAGATATAATAAAATCATTTATAGCTTTTCCATCTGCCCTAGTTCTTATATTTGCATTGGATATGTTTGATTTTTGAGATGCTATAGCAGAAGAAACCTCTGCAAGTAGTCCTGGTCTGTCTTCTGAAATAACTCTTAAAGACACATTATAATAAGCATTGGATAAATCTTCTCTCCATTTTATATCTACTTTCTTTTCTGGATGCTCTGATAGGATTTTTTGAGCATTTGGACAGTCTTTCATATGTATAGTGATACCTTTTCCTTTTGTTATAATTCCAACAATTTCATCTCCAGGAATAGGTTTACAACATTTCGCAGTATGGCAAAGTAAATTACTTATTCCATCTACTTCAATTACACTTTCAGATGAGGACTTTTGATGACTGTTTTTTTTTGTTTTTTCTTCTTCTTTACCCTGTAAAACTCTTAAAACCTTATTTAATGAAATTTTTCCATCACCAATGGCGACAAGCAGGTCTTCAAAGTGTTTAAAGTTAAACCTTTTTATTAGTTTTTCCTTTTCTTCTTCTGTTAATTTAGATATATCTTTTCTTATTTTTTTTAAAATTCTATCAAGTAACTTTTCACCGAACTTTAAGGCTCTTTTTCTTTCTAGCTTGTTTATATAGTGTTTTATATTTGTTTTAGCTTTTGAAGTAACAACAAAATCAAGCCAGTGTCTACTTGGTTTTTTATACGGGGAAGTTATAATTTCTACCACATCTCCACTTTTCAATTTTGTATTTAATGGAACTAATCTACCATTTACTTTTGCACCTTTACACTTGTTTCCAACTTGAGTATGTATAGCATAAGCAAAGTCAACAGGAGTTGCTCCAACAGGAAGTTTTATAAGGTCTCCTTTAGGAGTGAAAACAAAAATTTCGTCCTGTATTAAATCTCCTTTTACAGTACTGATTAATTCTTTTGATGGATTTTGTTTTATACTCTCTAAAATATTTTTTAGCCAAACAAAGGATTTTAAATCTTTCTCAGATAATTTTTCTCCTCCCTTATATCTCCAATGAGCTGCTATACCTTCTTCTGCTATTTTATGCATTTGGTGAGTTTTAATCTGTACTTCCACAAATTTTCCTTCTGGCCCAACAATAGTCGTATGAAGTGCTTGATAAAGGTTTGATTTAGGTAAAGATATATAATCTTTAAATCTTCCTGGAACAGGTTTAAATTCTGAATGCAAAATTCCTAAAGTTAAGTAGCAATCTTTAACAGTATCAACTAAAATTCTAACTCCATAAACATCATAAATATCAGAAAGCTTAAGACCTTTTCTTTTTGTTTTTTCAAAAATGCTATACAGGTGTTTAGAGCGGTATTGAATATCAGCTTTTATATTATGTTTTTCAAGAAGCTCTTTTATGATAGGAATGACTTTCTCTTTTAGGTACTTTTCTTGTCTTTCTTTAGATTCTGCTAAAAAAGTTACAACTTTTTTGTATTCTTCAGGATAAAGATACTTAAAAGAAATGTCCTCAAGTTCAGATTTTATTTTCCAAAGACCAAGTCTTGCTGCCAGAGGAGCATATATCTCAAGGGTTTCTTTTGCTTTTTTCTTTTGTTTTTCTTCTGGTAAAAATTCAAAAGTCCTTGCATTATGTAATCTATCTGCAAGCTTTACAAGAATTACCCTAATATCATTTGCCATTGAAACAAGCATCTTCCTAAAGTTTTCTGCCTCTTCCTCTTCTTTGCTTTCAAACTGATACTTACCTATTTTAGTAACGCCATCTACGATGTTTGCTACATTTTTTCCAAATAGTTTTTCTATCTCTTCTAAACTTGTATCAGTATCTTCTACAACATCATGAAGCAAAGCAGAAAGAATGGAAGTTTTATCTAGTTTTAAATCTGCAAGAATAATAGCTGATTCTATTGGGTG
The DNA here is from genome assembly GCA_015490675.1 of Hydrogenothermaceae bacterium. Lineage (GTDB taxonomy): Bacteria > Aquificota > Aquificia > Aquificales > Hydrogenothermaceae > Hydrogenothermus. Next base: position 789 of record WFXI01000234.1, on the reverse strand, counting down.
TATGTAGTAAGGTTCTCCAGATTTTCTAAACTGGTTTTTATGCTTTTCTATTATATAGTGAGTGGCATTTTCTATTTGTTTTTTGTCTTCTTCTGATAGGTAATCTAACTTATCCAAAAGTTTTTTTATCAGGACTTCATCATCGCTCATATTACTGCTTCCAACCAGTTATCCCCAAGCTCAGCAATAATTTCTAAAGATGGGTCATAATTTTTCTTTAAATCATCTAGAATTACCATTAACTCCTGTATACAATCTGGGGAAACTAACAAATCAAGTTTTCCTTCTTTACCAACCCTTGTTCTAGGCAAAGCTATTCTACCGTGTCCATCTATTATCATAGATATGAAATTAAGTTTTTCTGGATTAACTTTCAATACTAGATTGATACTTTTTCTTGGAGGGTTTGAAAGCTTTTCCAGAACCTCTTTATCCATTAAAATTTAACCCCAAAAAGATTTACCTGAGAAATTGTATCTGTTTTGTAGTTATCAAGATTAATCTGTTTAACTTTTATCTCAGGTAATCCAGCGTGCATTTTACCATTTTCTATCTCAACTAATGCAGTTTGAGATTCATAAACACCAATTCCAAATCCTACAACTAGACCTATAAGCAGACCTGTTCCAATTTTTTGTCCAAAATCATCGCTGTCTATTAGATAATAAGCTCCCCCTGCTAAAGCACCAACTCCTGCACCATATAAAGTATCTCTAAATATTATTTCCCCATCTAGAGCTTTTGCAGAAGAAGTAATTAGAGATATCCCTAAAAAACCACTTAAAACCA
>WFXI01000233.1 GCA_015490675.1 Hydrogenothermaceae bacterium | reverse complement strand
CTACAGAAAGAACAACCGAATTCCTTAAGGTATATTTTATCCAGACACTTATCAAATCTATATCTGAAAATAAAACGAGCGATTTATATAAAGAAATACAGAATCTACTCAATAAGAAAAAAATAAACCCTATAGAAGATTCTGAAAAGCTTTTAAACAACATAATAAAACTTAATATTAAAGATGACCAGATTTTAACTTTTGCTTTAGATTTTAAGGATGAAACTGCCGTTTATTTAAATCCTGTAGAAATAAGAAGGCATAGAGGGATAGCAAAAAATGAAGAAGAAATATTAGATAAAAATTATGATATTACAAATTGGAGGTTTGGTAGTGCAGACCCTGGCTGGCAAGAAAAGTTTTTGGAACGATTGATAGTAGAAAAAATTATTCCTGATATTAAGTTTTTAATGACTTATGTACGAACCAGTGAATTAAAAGCTCCACTAAGAATAGAATTTCCAAACTATGAAGAAGAGAAAATAAAGAATTTGATAGCAAGTATTTATCTTTTTAGTTATCCATATCAATATTATGGAATCCCAATAATGCTTAAATATGTAGACGATTTAGTTAGAGTTCCGTCAAAAACATTTAAAACAATATCAAAAGGTTTTGTATCTGAAAAACTTATAAATACTCTCATTGCTGAAGATATCCCTGTTAGTGAAATCAAACCAATGATAAATTCTATACTTGAGTTGTTTAAAAGAGACTTTTTATCGAGAGGAGGAATTAGATGAGCAAGATAGGAACAGTATTTGGGGAGGCTTCAACGAACAAGTTTACTTTTATCTTTCCAAGAGACTTAGAGCAATCTTTAAAAAATGCTTTCGTTTATATTGATATGAGAGATTATAAAGTAGTGGGAAAAGTAGTTGATATAATTACAGAAAATCCTTTACTTTCACCTGAAACTATAAAATTTTTTGTAGAGAAGAGAACAATTGGTTCTGAAATTTCTAAATATTTGAAGTCTGAAAGATTTATGTTTTTCACAGCTGAATGCGAAGTTTTAGGAGAGCTTAGTGGAAATGATATTACTGCTTTGACCAAACCTGTAGAAACTGGAGCAGACGTTTATTTTTTAGAAGCCGAAAATTTAGAAAATCTGTTTTTTGAAGGTAAAGCCTATAATCTATATCCTGGATATATCCAAACTCCTAATGAGGAAGAAAACTTAGCAAAATTTTCCTTAAAAGGTGATGAAATTATTACAATGCATTGTGGAATATTTGGAATGACAGGGATGGGAAAAACAACTACAACAGGTACATTGTTAGAAGAACTTACTATTAGAGGTGCAAAAAGTATTATATTTGACCCACATGGAGATTATATAAATTTAGGATTTATAAAAGATAAATTTTCTGATTTTATTAAAGATAGATTTGATGAAAATAAATACCTTGAGAACTTTCTAAAAGATTATAAGAACTATCTAATTGAAAAATGGAATTCATGGGTACAAGAAAAAATAAATAATGAACTAAGGTTAGAAATTTTTTGTGAAGAAAAAAATTTTAAATTTGAAAATCGGTTGGATGAATTCTTAATTCAAGAAATGTGTAGAGAGCTTGAGTTAGATTCACTTTTATTTAGATTAATTATGCTTATGTCAGTATTGGAAAGGAAAATTCCTGATATAGATAATGAAGTAGAGCTATATAAAGAACTTGATGAATTTTTAAGAAAGTATGAGTATTCTTTCCATAAATTTAAAGAAGAATCTGGTGTACCAGAAGAAATTCTATACCGTGTTATAAAGTTGACCTTAGCAGCATACCCAAGCATTGAATTTGATTATAGAGATTATGATAAGTATTACATTTTAAATCTTATTTCTGCATTTTCAGGAGAAGAAATTACAGAAGCTCAAGAAGGATATTTTATTAATTGGTTGGAAGAGCTTGAAAATCATAGATATGTAGATAATAATGATAATTTCTTAAATGAATTATTAATAAGAGCAAAATCTCTACCAGATAGAGATAGATCACGGGCTGCAATAATCAGAAAAATAGAAAAAGCAATTACAACATTAGAAACTTTACTGAAAAATGGAATAATTCCGATAAATAACAAAAATTTTATAACAGATTTTGCTTCACAGAACGGAAAGTACAACATAATATCAAACATTATTTTTGATTTATCCGATGTTAGTCCTGAAATTATGCAGAGAGGATTGCTGTATGATGTAGTTTATAATGCGTTTTCTAAATATAAATCAAAAGAATTATCCATAGATAAAGGAGACAGTCAAATTACATTTGTAATAGAAGAAGCAAGAGTTTTAATTCCAAAATCTGGAATCGAAGATACAGACCATCCTGCAAGTAAAGCGGCAAGAAATATAGTTAGAAGAGTAGCTACTGAAGGTAGAAAAATGGGATTGGGATTAATAATCATATCCCAGAAACCTTCAGCAGTTGATAACATCCCCGTATCCCAATGTAATACTTTAATACTCCATAGAGTAATAAACCCAGAAGATTTAAGCTTTGTAAAAAGTGTTGGAGAATCAATTTCAGAAGAAGATATAGAAAATTTAAAACTTGTCGAAAGGGGAGTTTCTATTATAACAGGAACAGCTCTAAAAATAAGAAAAAGTTTGATGGTAAAATTCAGAAATAGGTTGTCTAAAGAAGGAAGAGAACATCCACAGCCTTTAAAAAGTCTATGGGATAGATAAGATGAAATATTTCTTACCATACTGGGAAGACTGGGTTCATAAGGATTTTGACCCTATAACAGAAACTTATGCAAAAACAGGTTTTGAAAACTCAATATTTGCACATGAGATTTTAGAAAAACCAATTTATGATGGAATATTAGTAAGCTTAGGATTATTTGAACTGAAATTAAAACTTATAAAGGAAAATGGTTTGCCGAAGATAAGAAATTCCTATAACATAAGGAAATATTTAAGACTTCCTACACAATTTTATATAATGGGGGATTGCGGAGCTTTCACTTATATTAATGAAAAAAATCCCATACTTGATGTAGAAAAAGCAGTTTATCACTATGATAGCCTGGGTTTTGATTACGGAATATCTGTCGACCATATATGTTCAGATGTCATTATTTTAGAAGATAAATCGAAAGTAAATGAGTTTTCGTTTATAGAGATAAATCAACAAAAGAGAGGAAAATTTAAAGTAGTGTTATCAGAAGAAGAAAAAGAGTATAGAAGAAAATTAAGTATAGAAAATGCATACAAGTTTTTAAAATTATCAAAGAATAAATCATTTATTCCTGTAGGAGCTGTTCAGGGATACAGCATTGAAACTTACATAGATAGTGCTAAACAACTTATAGAACAGGGATATGAATATTTAGCTTTTGGTGGATTAGTCCCACGAAAAACAGAATTTATATCAGAACTTTTAGATGAAATAAATAAGGAGATAAATACAGCAAAAATTAAGATACACCTTTTAGGTATTCTAAGAGAAAGTCTCCTTGATAAAATGAAGGAATATAATATATACAGTTTTGACAGTGCTTCATACTATAGGAAATCCTGGCTAAGAGCAACTCACAATTATCTTGGAGTTGATACAAAATGGTATTCAGCCATAAGAGTTCCTCAAAGTCAAATATCAAGAATTAGAAACAAAATTTCTGGTA
>WFXI01000232.1 GCA_015490675.1 Hydrogenothermaceae bacterium | reverse complement strand
TTGGGACAGTTATTGAGTCTAAATTAGACCCTAAAAGAGGTCCTGTTGCAACAGTTTTAGTTCAAAATGGAACATTAAAGAGAGGAGATTATTTTGTTGCAGGACTTACTTGGGGTAAAGTTAGAGCAATGTTTGATGATAGAGGAAATCAGGTAAAAGAAGCATCACCAGGAACACCTGTTGAGATACTTGGTTTTCAAGAAGTGCCTCAGGCAGGGGATAGATTTGTTGTCATGAAATCAGAAAGGGAAGCTAGACAGCTTGCAGAACAAAGAAAACAAAAACACGAAGAAGAACTTCTTGCTAAAAAGGCTAAACTTAGACTAGAAAACCTTGAAGGTGCAAAAGAGGTTAATATTATCCTAAAGGCAGATGTTCAAGGTTCTTTAGAAGCTATTATAAAGACTTTAGAAGAGCTTTCAGAGAAATTTGAAGATGTTTCTATAAATATTGTTCACGCTGGTCTTGGAGCAATAACAGAAGGAGATGTTATGCTTGCTTCTGCTTCTAACGGAATAGTAATAGGATTTAATGTTAGACCAGATGCAGCAGCAAGAAGAGCAGCAGAAGAAGAAGGTGTAGAAATAAAAACTTATGGAATTATTTATGACATTATTGACGACCTTGAAAAAGCTCTTAAAGGAATGCTTGAGCCTACAACAAGAGAGGAAATCCTTGGAACAGCAGAAGTTAAGGCTATCTTTAGAGTTAAAGGAGTTGGAACAGTTGCAGGTTGTTTAGTAACAGATGGGGTTATTAGAAGAAATGCAAAAGCAAGACTGGTGAGAGATGGTGTTGTAATTTATGATGGAGAAATTTCATCTCTAAAAAGATATAAAGATGATGTTAAAGAAGTAGCAAAAGGATACGAATGTGGTTTAACTCTTAAAGACTTTAATGATATAAAACCTGGAGATGTAATAGAAGCTTATGAAATAGTAGAAGAAAAGGTAGAAGTTTAACAAAGTATACACATAGGCCTCTCTTTCGGGGAGGCTTTCTATTTTAGAATTTTCTTTAATAGGTTTACTACTTGGTCGCTTTTATCTTTCAAAGAATAACTCATCCCCCCTAACATCCATTCTAAAGTGCAGGATATCACAAGTCCTATAACTAAATTTGCACCTATGTGTATGTCTATTTCTTTTATTTCCTTTTTTTCGATGCCTTCTTTTAAAATCTGTTTTATTCCATCTTTATAAAATTCTATAACTTCTTGTAAAGCTATCCTTTTTTCTTCGCTTCCAAGGTAAATGGTATCTGAAAAAATAACCCTTGGTAGTATTTTTGTTTTTTCTATAAGTGCAAAATGGTTTTGGTAAAGGATATAAAGTTTTTCAAAAGTATCTTTTCCTCTGCCGGCTTTTTCTAAAATTTTTGAAAGCTGTTCTTTTAAATGGGAAATAAAGTAAATTATCATTTCATCTTTATTTTTGAAATATTTATAAATTGCTGGCTGAGAAACACCAAGCCTTTTTGCAACTTCTGTTGTTGAAACTTCTGATAAACCTTTTTCTGAAATAATTTGAGCAATTATAAAGAATATTTCTTCTTTTCTTTCTTCTTTTGATTTTCTTTTTTTCATAAAAACCTCTTGACACGATTTTCTACATTATTATATATTATAAAAAAGTTATAAATTTATAACTTAAAAAGGATAAAAGATGTATAAAATTTTTTTATCAGGAATACTTGCTTTTTCAATAGGAGCAAACGCAATAACTTTAAATGAGCTCATAAAACAGGCTTTAAAAAGTAGTCCATACATAAAAGAAAAACAGCTTGAAATATACCAGTCAAAATACGAAGCAAAAAAGGCAAAAGCAAACAGATTTGGCAAATTAGAAGCATTTTCAACTGCTTTTAGATATGAGGATAAAAGAATTTTGTATCCTATAGCAACACCTGTTAGCATAAATAACTTAGTAGGAGCAAGAGACCAGTTTATTTTAGGAATTGATTATTATGTTCCAATTTTTACAGGTTTTAAAACAATTGAGAGTATAAAAATTTCCTCATTAAAAGAAAATTTATCTAAAATTGATTATTCATTAACAAAAAATCAGCTAATTTATAACATAAAATCTACATACACAAAAGTTTTAGAACTGCAAAAACAAAAAGAAGCTATAAAAAACTACTTAAAAGCATTAAAAAAGTTAAAAGAAGATATAAATTTAGCAGTCCAACAAGGAAAAAAGGCAGAAGTTGACATTCTAAAAGTAGAAGCACAAATCAAAGAAACAGAAAGTAATTTAGATAAAATAGAAAACTCTATTAACTATCTCAAGTATTACTTAAAAACTCTCGTTGGAAACGAAAATTTAGACCTTTCAAAACTTGATGATGTAAAAAGGGAAGATATAAAACTTTCAAACTTTAATATAAATAGCCTTGAAAAAATTCAAAAGCTTTCAGTCTTAGAAAAAATTCAGAAGAAAAAGGTAAAAATGGCAAAAGGAGAATATCTACCTAAAGTTTACTTTTTAGCCTCTGCACAGAGG
>WFXI01000231.1 GCA_015490675.1 Hydrogenothermaceae bacterium | reverse complement strand
TGTCCCCCGTATATCCACCGAATTGTGGAATTTTTGATGAATTTTCAGGATTTGAAAATAAATAGCATTTTTTGGGAAAATCCCTAAAAACTAAATGCCCGAGGCGGGAGTCGAACCCGCACGCCCTTGCGGGCAGGGGATTTTGAGTCCCCCGCGTCTGCCAATTCCGCCACTCGGGCAGTATATATAAATTTTACATCAAGTTTTAAATCTTTTTACAGAAAACAGTTCTAAATATTTACTACTTTTATTCTCTGCAATATACTCAGAAATTATTTTTGCTGTAATTGGTGCAAGTAAAATTCCATTTCTGTGATGACCTGTTGCTAATATAAGATTATCTACTCCACTTTCTCCAAGAATAGGTAGTTCATCAGGAGTTGCTGGTCTATATCCATACCAAAGTTCTTGAATGTTTTTATTTGCTAAATTTTTTAATGTATCTATACTCCCTTTTAAAAGTTTTAAAGTGCCTAAAGCAGTATTTCCATCTTTAAATCCTACATTTTCTTGGGTTGCTCCAACAACAAGTCTATGAAAATCACTTCTTGGTATTAAATATGCTTTACTACTATATAAAACTCTGTTTATATCTTCTTTTTCTATATCTAAAGCAAGCATTTCTCCTTTTAGTGGAAAAACTGGAATATCTAAAAGTTCTCCACTCCACGCACCAGCAGATAAAACACATAAGTCTGCAGTAAATTCTCCTCTATCTGTAATAATTTTGCTAAACTTTCCATCTTTTTCTTCTATTTTTAAAACTTTTGTGTTTTCTAAAACTTTAGCATTTTTTCTAATATAATTAGCCAAAGCTGTGCATAATTTCCTATTATCTACCTGTGCATCATCTTCATATAAAGCTCCGCCAATAACTTCATCACCTAGGTCTTTATATTCTTTCATTAATTCATTTCTATCTAGCCATTTTGCTTTTAATCCTAAATTTTTAAATCTTTCTACATCTTTTTTTATTTGTTTTGCTTCTTCTTCAGAAAAAGCAAGTTTTAATATCCCACATTCCCAGTAGCCAGTCTCTTGTTTTGTTTTTTCTTCTACTTTCTTTACAAAGTCTTTATATAAATTTCTACTTTCTAGACAAAAGTTTAAAAATTCCCCATCCAAACCTTCTGCCTGTGGAGCAAGCATTCCACCAGCTACCCAAGATGCACCTTTTCCTATTTTATCTTTTTCGACTATAGTAACCTTAAAACCTTTTTCAATTAGCTCAAAAGCTATTGATAAACCAATAATTCCACCACCAATTATAAGTATTTCCATATCTACTTTTTCCTCTTTATTATCTATATTCATATATTAGAATATAAATTTAAGAAAAATCAAATTATGTAGGCAAATTTTAGAATTTAAAAACTCAATTTCATTCCATCTTTTGCAGAAATTGTTTTTACACCTGTTTCTTTTTCAACTTCTTTGGCTACTTTTTCTGGATTTTCTTTTAACATATGGACACTAAAATGGGTTAAAACTGCAAGTTTTGGCTTTAAGTGTTTTAACATTTTTTTAACATCTTCAGCAGACAAATGGTCTATCGCAGGTTTTGGTTTAACAAATGTTGTATTAAAAATCATTATATCTGCTTCCTTTGGATAGGCATAAAGCATATCTTCAAAAAATCTTCCACAGGGAACATAAACTACTTTTTTATTTTCACTTTCAAAAGAAAGTCCATATGTGTCTGCACCTCTGTGTTTATGCTTTATATGGGCTTTTATTTGTATATTTTTGTATTCTAGATGTAAATTTTCATCTGTATGGACTATTTTTTTTATTCCTTTTCTTAGGTATTTAAGAAAAACAGGGTCATCTCCTTCTACTGCATCTTTAGGAGCGATTAATAGGTCTTTTTTTACTTTTGTGCTTTGGGTTGAACTTTCGACTACTGAGTTTATATCAGCACTGTGGTCTAAGTGCCTGTGGGACAAAACAAATATATCTATATCCTGTGGGTCTAAATTGTTTTCAAAGATTCTTACTAAACTTCCAGGACCTGGGTCTATCATTATATTTATTCCTTCTAGATTAAGCCATATTCCTCCAGAATGTCTTAACTGTCTAAATACTACAACTCTACCTCCAGCAGTACCTAAAAATTTTATCCAATTTAGCATTGGAGTCTTCCACCTTCCACTGGAATAAAGGCTCCTGTTGTAAAATCTGTTTCTATTAAATACTTAACTGCTTTAAATACTTCTTTTTCACCAGCCCATCTTTTTAAAAGTGTTTTTTGAAGAGGTTTTTCTAAATCTTCTAAATCTGGAGGAGGTACAATTGGTCCTGGTAGAATTGCATTAACCAATACATATGGAGCTAGTTCTTTAGCTAAAGCTTTAGTTAGTGTTAAAAGACCTCCCTTTGAAACAATATATGGCGTAAAATCCTTATAAGGTCTAAGTGGTGAATAATCAGCAATATTTATAATTCTACCTTCTTTGTTTTCCAGCATAGATTTTCCAATAATTTTAGACAGAATAAAAGGAGCTTTAATATGAACTTTGTAAAATCTATCTAAATCTTCTAAGTTATCTGAAAATAAAGGTGTTGGATAATAGATAGATGCGTTATTTATTAATACATCTATTTTGCCAAAATATCTTATACTTTCTTTTGCTAATTTTTCTGTTTCTTTCTCATTTTCTAAATTTGCTTTTATGCAAACAGCATTAACACTAAAACTTTTTATCTCTTTTTCCAGCTTTTTTGCTTCTTCTTTTGAAGAATTATAATGAATAACAATATTTGCCCCTTCTTTAGCCAAGTTTAAAGCTAAATATTTTCCTATTCTCTTTGCACTACCTGTAATTAAAATATTCTTACCTTTTATCTCCAAGTTTTTCTAACCTTTTGTCTAATTCTTCTTTTAATACTTTTTCTAAAAGTTCAAAAGCATATTTACTAGAGTTTTCAATATCTATAAGCATATCTAAAACTTCTTTATCCACTCTACCTTCTTTGGTTGCTTTTTCTATTATCATACGGGCTTTATCGTGAACATTTTTATGATGTTTCGCAAGGTCTTCAAGAACATTTTTATCTGAAATTAAGTTAGTAAGTTCACTTGCATACCACTTTCCGAAATTACATTCTGTTTCTTTTACTATTTCTTCATATTTTCTAAATGCAATTGCTTCATAAGCCTTTATCTTTAGTAAAATGTGGTCTATTTTTCCAACAATTATTTTTACAATATATGCAACTCTTGATGTATTTTTATCTATTTCTTTTGCATTATCTATAATTTCTGTAAGTTCGTTATTTAGCTCTTTTAATGCAACTGCATCATTGTGTAACTTTTCTACTAAAGTATTTGAAATTTTATTTATGTCTGCTGTTTCTTCTCTTAGTTTTTCAATACTTTCTCTGACTTCCTCTGTAGCCTTTTTAGTTCTTTCTGCAAGATTTCTAACCTCATCAGCAACAACTGCAAAACCTTTACCGTGTTCTCCGGCTCTTGCTGCTTCTATTGCTGCATTTAAAGCTAATAGATTTGTTTGATTAGATATATCTTTAATTAGATTTACTACATCAGTTATGTCTTCAGCACTTTTATTTAGGGTTTCAACAACATCTTTTAGTGTGGCAGAATAATTTTCAAGTTCTTCTATTGATTCTATAACCTGTTCACTTTTTGTATGTGCATTTTCTATGTTCTTTACATTTTCGTGATTTGCTTCTGTAATTCCATCTAAAGCATCTGAAGATTCTACTAATAATTTTTTAGCAAATGATACACCATCTTTATAAGACTCGATTAAAATTTTTAAAACCTCTTTGTTTACCTCAATGTTTTCTTCATTAGAATTTAATTGATTTTCAAGCTTTGATATTTCTTCAGATATGTTTGCAGAATTCATGTTAATTACCCCTCAATAAGGTTCTATATTTTTATTTTTCGGTTAGTATCCAATAACATTTAAGAATTTATCTTCTATAATCTTTAAATTTTCAATTTCCTTATCTTTAAATAAGTATTCAATTTTTTCAAAATTTAGCATCTCTTTAAGTACTTGTTTATTTGTTTTTTCTGCTAAATCTGGATTAGGAGATGCATTATTTAAAAATATTGATAAAATTTGCCCTTGGCAATCTTTTATAGCTTTAAAAGTTAGATAGGTATGATTTATTGTTCCTAGATTTGCTCTTGCAACTATAACAGTAGGTAAGTTTGTATCTTTTATAAAATCCAAATAAGTGTAAATTTTTCCATTATTTTCAGTTATAGGAACAGCAACTCCCCCTGCTCCTTCAACAATTACAAAATCATATTTTTGTTTTAAATATTCTAAATGCTTTAAGATTTTTTCTATTTCTATCTTTTTCCCTTCTTCTCTTTCTGCAACAAGAGGTGCAACAGGATTTTTAAATTTATATAAAACTACTTCATCTATATTTTGACCTGTTAAATTTGATAGTTTTTTTGCATCTTCACAAATAGGCTGACAGCCTGTTTCAGCAGGTTTAAAGTATGCTACTTTTACGCCTTTGTTTATTAATACTTTTGCTATTAAATAAGATGCATAAGTTTTTCCTACACCTGTATCTGTTCCAGTTATAAAGATTTGGTTTTTCATAGTTTTTGAATGTCCTCTAATTTTTCTAAGTTAATAAGGTTAAAGCTTCTATCTATCCTTTTTATTAGACCTGTTAAGACTTTTTTAGGACCTAACTCTATTACTGTATCAATACCTTCCTGTTTTAAAAATTCAACAGTTTGTACCCATTTAACAGGTGAGTAAAAGTGTGCCTTTAATTCTTCTTTTATATCCTCTGCTTTTTGTATTGGTTTTGCAGTAATGTTTGAAATTACGGGGATTTTAGCATCTTTTATATCTAATTTGTCTATGTATTCTCCAAACTCTTTTGCTTTTTCTTTTAACATTGAAGAGTGAGCTGGAACTGAAACAGCAAGTTTTACTACCTTTTTAGCTCCTTTTTGCTTTAAAATCTCCATTGCTTTTTCTACTGCTTCAGTTTCTCCAGATATAACTGTTTGCTCATAGCTGTTGTAGTTTGCTATTTCTACAATTCCATCTATATCTTTTAAAGATTCCTCTATATCTTCTGCTTTTAATCCGATGATAGCAGCCATAGCTCCCTTACCTGCTGGAACTGCTTCTTGCATAAGTTTTCCTCTAATATTTGTTATCCATACTGCATCTTCAGGTAAGAGACTTTCTGATGCAACAAGTGCGGAAAATTCTCCTAAGGAATGTCCAGCAACATATTCAGGAGTAATTTCTGGTTTTTCTTGTTTTAATGCATATAAAACACTATATGATGCTAAAACTAATGCTGGTTGTGTATATTCTGTTAGATTTAACTTTTCTTCATCTTCAAACATTATTTTTGTTAAATTAAATCCAAGTTTCTCATTAACTTTTTGATGTAACTGTTTTATTTCATCATATTTTTCATATATGTCTTTAGACATTCCAAGTGCTTGTGAACCTTGCCCAGGAAATACAAAAGCAATTTTTGGCATAAACTATCTCCTTAAAAAATTTTTTTATTAGAATATAAAAAAGTGTTGACAAGGTCAATTGGATTTGTTATATTATTAACCCGTTTTTGGTTGAGCCGCTAGCTCAGTCGGTAGAGCACCGGTCTTTTAAACCGGTGGTCCCGGGTTCGACCCCCGGGCGGCTCACCATTTGAAAAATTTTTAAGAATATGTTATAATGAATACTCCTTTGCCCCCGTCGTCTAGCCAGGCCTAGGACACCGGCCTTTCACGCCGGCGACACGGGTTCGAATCCCGTCGGGGGCACCATTAATAAAATTTCAATTAATTTAGCAAGCACGTCAAATTTTTTTTCTAGCTTTTACC
>WFXI01000230.1 GCA_015490675.1 Hydrogenothermaceae bacterium | reverse complement strand
GAATATTTAAGGGATATTAAACCAGGAGAAGTTTTAGTTATAGATGACAGTGGACTTAGGTCTTATTTTCCTTTTGAACATCCTGAAAAAGCAGAAAAATGTATTTTTGAGTATGTATATTTTGCACGACCGGATAGCTTGATTTTTGGGGATTGGGTTTATGAGATTAGAAAAGAAATGGGAAGGAATTTAGCCAGAGAATATAAAATAGATGCAGATGTAGTAGTTCCTGTTTTAGATTCTGGATTGCTTGCTGCTAAAGGATATTCTGAAGAAAGTGGAATACCTTTAGAAATTGGCTTAATTAGAAACCACTATGTAGGAAGAAGCTTTATACAACCTTCGCAAGAAATTAGAAATTTAAGCGTAAAGTTAAAATTGAACCCTGTTCACCAAGTTATAAATGGTAAAAGGCTTATAGTTATTGATGATTCTCTTGTTAGAGGGACAACAAGTAAAAAAATTGTAAATATGCTAAGAAAAGCTGGGGCCAAGGAAATACACTTTTTAATAAGTTCTCCTCCTGTGATTAGTCCTTGCTATTATGGAATAGATACTCCAACAAAAGAGGAGTTAATAGCATCAAACAAAACAATAGAAGAAATTAGAGATTACATAGGAGCAGATAGTCTTCATTACCTTTCTTTAGAAGGTATGATTAACGCAGCTAACAAGTATAAACAAAAAGGCTTTTGCACTGCTTGCTTTACAGGAAATTATCCTGTTATGTGAGATATGAAAACCAATTTTTTAGATTGGAAAAATGAGAAGATACAAAAACTTTTAAAAGAAATTATAGAAATTTTAGAAAAGCACTTAGGAAAAGATTTTACACTTTATATTTTTGGCTCTTTTGCTACAGGAAAAGCTACCTTTTATTCTGATTTAGATTTAGCATTGGAAACAAAAGCTAATGTTTCTAATATAGAATTAGCACAAATTAAAGAAGATTTAGAAAATATAAGAACATTAAGAAAAATAGATTTAATATATTTAAATGATTCTCCACAAACTTTAAAAGAAGTAGTTAAAAAAGAAGGTGTTCTAATATATGGCTCTAGAAGATAGAAAAAAAGAATTTGAAAAATGCTTAAAAAAGTTTGAAGATGTTTTATCAAAACCAAAAGATGAATACATAAGAGATAGTGCAATAAAAAGATTTGAGCTTTGTTTTGAGCTTTGCTGGAAGGTTTTAAAAGACTATTTATTAGAAGAAGGAATAACTTGTAGGTCTCCTAAAAGTTGTTTTAAAGAGGCATTTTCTATAGGTCTTATTGATGATGAAGAAGAATGGCTATCTATTCTTGAAGATAGAAATTTAAGTGTTCATACTTATAATGAGTTGCTAGCAGAAACTTTGTATGAAAGATTACCTAATCATTTAAGAGCTATGAAGGCTTTATTGAAAAAATTAAATCAAGAGGAATGAAAATGTCAAATCTAAAAAAGGTCCAAGAAAAAATAAGAAAAGAAAGCTTAGACGGATTTTTATTTTCTAGCAAGGCTAATGTTTTTTATTTATCTAGGTTTAATTCTTCAAATGCTTATGTGATTATCACTCAAAATGATAAATACTTTTTTACTGATGCACGATATTATGAAGGTGCTAAAGAGAAACTAAAGGACTGGAATGTTATTTTATTAAAGGAGAAGTTAAATCAGCTTGTTGAGTTTATAAAAGATAACAACTTTAAAAAACTAGGCTTTGAAAAAGATAAATGGACTTTATCTTTTTTTGAAAAGTTCGCCAAAGAAAATAATTTTGAAAATATATTAGTTGGATATGAAGGCTTTTTAAATGAAATAAGAATGATAAAAACAGAAGAAGAAATTAAAATCATAAAGGAAGTTGTTCATAAAATAGATAGAGTTTTTGAAAAAATTATTCCTCAAATTAAAGAAGCAAAAACAGAACTAGATTTAAGGAGAAGAATTATTAACGCTATTTTCGAAGAAGGTGGAACAAGTGAAAGTTTTCCAGCAATAGTTGCATCAGGCAAAGCTTCAGCAGTTCCTCATTGGGAAACTTCAGAAAATCCTATTGCTTGGGATAATTTATTACTTATAGATATGGGGCTTGTTTATAAAGGATACTGTTCTGATTTTACCAGAACTTTATTTTTAGGAAATGTAGATAAAGAATTAGAAAAAATTTATGAGGTCGTAAAAGAAGCACACATAGAAGCAACAAATGTAGTTAAAGAAGGTGTTACTATAAAGGAAGTAGATTTAGCTGCTAGAAAAGTTATAGAAAAATACGGTTATGGAGATTATTTTATCCACTCCACAGGTCACGGAATAGGTGTTGAGATACATGAGCCTCCTAGGATTTACAAAAATGTAGAAGAGCCTCTAAAAGAAAATATGGTATTTACTATTGAGCCGGGGATTTATTTACCAAACAAAGGTGGTGTAAGGCTTGAAAATATAGTTGTGTGTAAAAAAGATGGGGTAGAGGTATTAACTCAAACCCCTTTAGATAAAGTATTTATTAAATAGCTGCTCCTTCTAGAACTTCTTCACAACTACAGTTAAAATTTGCATCTAAATTTTCAACAAATTTTAAAATTACCTTTTTAATATCTTCGTTTTTCTGATGCATCATTTCTATAACTTCATCTGAAGTTAGCCTATCCCCAGAAATTCCTGCTGCTAGATTGGTAACAATGCTTACAGATACAAAATGCATAGCAAGTTCTCTAGCTAAAACAATTTCTGGAACTAATGTCATTCCAACAATATCTGCTCCTAAACTTGCCATTGCTTTTATTTCTGCAGAAGTTTCAAGTCTAGGCCCTTCTGTTGCAACATATGTAGCATTATCTTTATATGAAAATCCCAAATCTTCAAAAGACTTTTTCAAAACAGACTGCATATATGGACAAAATGGATAGCTAACATCTATGTGAACTACTCTTTTATCTTTTAGATACTGATTTACTAAATCATCTTTTTTGTCTTCTTCATCATATTTTGAGTAAATACCTTCATAAAAAGTTTGAGGTCTAGATTTTGTAAAATCTATAAACTGATTTGAAATAATAAAATCTCCAGCTTTTAAAAGAGGATTTATACCTCCTACTGCACTAATTGAAAGGATTTTACTTACTCCTAATTTCCTAAAACCCCAAAGATTTGCTCTAAAGTTTATTAAATGTGGAGGAAATTTATGCCCTTTACCGTGCCTAGGTAAAAATATTACTTTTTTATTATGTATTTCTGTAATGATATACCTATCTGAAGGCTCACCCCAAGGAGTTTTTACTTCTACCTCTTCAATAACTTTTACTCCTTCTATATCGTATAATCCACTTCCACCGATTACTCCAAGCATTGAAAAACCTCATAAAAATTTTTTTGAATTATAATTATCCTTTATAAAAAATAGATTTGTCAAAAGAGGAAAAAATGGTAAAAGATAAAATTTTGGTTCATATATGTTGTGGTGTTGATGCTGTTTGGGCTTTAAGGAAAATAAAAGAAGAATTTCCAAACAGTGATATAGAAGGATATTTTTATGACCCTAATATACATCCTGAAGAAGAATATGAGCTAAGATGGATAGAAACTAAAAGAGTCTGTAATAGTTTAGGTATACCTTGTGAAAAAGGTGAATACGATATTGAAAATTGGTTTGAAGCTGTTAAAGGATATGAAAATGAACCAGAAAGAGGAGAAAGATGTAGCATTTGCCACGACATTAGACTTGAAAAATCTGCAAAATATGCAAAAGAAAAAGGGTTTAATAAATTTACAACAGTTTTAATGATGAGCCCTAAAAAAGATTTTGAAGTGTTAAAAAATATAGGAGAGAAAGTAGGAGAAAAATACGGACTTGAGTTCTTAGCTATAGAATTTAGAAAAGGTGGTGGGATTGAAAAAATGAACCAGCTTTCTAAAGAAATGCAACTTTATCATCAAAATTATTGTGGATGTATTTATGGATTATTTAAACAAAGACAAGGATTAGAGTACATACCAGAGTTAGTTTCGTTTTCTAAAGAAATTTTACCTGCAAGCACAGAAGAGAAATTAAAAATTAAACAAATTAGAACATTAGCAGAAGAAAAGGGAATTTATTGCGAAGAAGAAGAGTTTTACTTTATAAACTGGAAAGTTTTAAACTCTATTGTAAAAATCGGAAAAGAGGAAGTTTATCACGAAGTTCTACCTTACTCTGCTAGTCTAAGAGGAATTCTAAGGGATAAAGTTAAAAAAATTATCAAAAAAGAAGACAAAACCATTTTGAAATTTTATAAATCTCCTGTAGAAGTATGGATGGTTGAAAATCCAAAAAGTGTAAAACTAGATAAACCAAGGTTTATTTCTAATCCTGTTTTCATTATTGAAAATAGAGAAATAGAAGAAGGTCAAAAGTTTGAGTTTAGACTTCAAACTGAAATAGACCACAATGCCAAAACAAGCATTTTATATATAGGAAACACAGAAGGTAAATTGTTAGAAGAATTTTTTGTAAATGAAAATATAACCAAATTAGAAAACTACATTTTAAAAACTCCTGAGATTTTTAAAGAAGGATATATTAGGCTTTTACCTTCTAATGAATATGGAAAATTAGTAGACTGGTAGAAGTAGATTTTCTTTTTCAAGGAAAGATTTCATTGTTTCTATTGCCCTTTTTGCCTTTAACTCTTTTCTTTTTCTTTTATCTTTTACCTTTTTATCTAATGGTGGAAGCAATGCAAAGTTTGGGTTCATTGGTTGAAGTTCATCTTTTTCAGTAGTTATGTAATTTATTAATCCTCCAAGCATTGTTTCCTTTGGCATAATAAGAGGTTCTTTACCTTCTAACATTCTAACTATATTTATACCTGCAAGTATTCCTGTTGCAGAAGAAGCTACATATCCTTCAACTCCTGTTATCTGCCCTGCAAATAGTATTCTAGGATTTGATTTAAGTTGAAGGGTTGGCAATAAAACTTTTTGAGATTGGATAAATGTATTTCTATGAATT
>WFXI01000229.1 GCA_015490675.1 Hydrogenothermaceae bacterium | reverse complement strand
GGAGACCAAAGAACTGCAGGTGGTGGTTGTTACTTAAGAAGGGATGCTCACTCTAATCCAAATGTAGAACCTCCATTCTTCTTAAATGAGATTGGAAAATGGTACTTAGAAAATGTTAGCTTAAGAGATGAAAATGATGAGCCTGTAAGCAAAATAAGAGGTCTTACCTGTACTAACTGTCACAACCAGTTAACTCAAGAACTTTATAAATACGATGACCTTAAGAATGTTGTAACACAGGAAGGAAAAACTTTAAGAAACAAATCTATAGAAGAAGTTATCAAGGTAGTTGCTGGTGGTGATGTAGAGAAATTCAAACAAATGGCTGACCCAAGAATTACAGATAAAGAAAATCCTGTTTATGATTTTTATGCAAATCACAAGGGAGCAACTCTTGTAAAACTTGCTAAAAAAGATGGAAAACCAACACTCCTTCCTTGGAATGCAAAAGAAGGAGACCCAGTTCCATATGATGCAGCATCTGCTGGTAAAGACTGGTGGTTAGCAGCTGCAGAGCCTCACTGTTCAAACTGTCACATTGCTCCATTTGTTGAAAGTGAAGGTGGAAAATACTTCCCAATCGACCAACCAAACAAATACTCACTTTACAGATATTCAAAAGCTCACGGTTCTATAGCTTGTCAATCTTGTCACGAGTCTCCTCATGGACTTTATCCAACAAGATATGATGGGGATGACAGAACTGTTGATTTAACAACTCACCAACAGGCACTACAGTTCTCTCCAGATGGAACATACGCAGGACCAGTAACTTGTGCAGCTTGTCATACAGTTAACGAAAAAGGTGTTCCAGTTCAACTTGCAGGAACTGAGTATGAAAATGACTACTGGGCATCAGTTGTTCTCATTCACTTTATGAGAGAAGGTGATGAAAAACTTTCAGTTGAAGAATTAGTTAAAAAATATCCATATAAAAAAGCTCAAGAAATTGTATTAAAAGGCTGGAAATAATAAGAGTCCAGAGCCTACCTCTGTCCCCTGCACCTCCTCCTTGAGGTCAGGGGTTTTTTCTTTTAATATAGTTTCTATGAAAAAGATAATCACTGCAGATGGAAGCATTACTTTATTTAATGAAGAATATCAAGAAGCATACCACAGTACAAAAGCAGGAGCTTACACTGAAAGTATTCATAAATTCATAAATCCAACAAAAATTGTAAATTTCGCAAAAGAAAAAAATCTTATTTATATATTAGATGTAGGATTTGGTCTTGGATACAATGTAGCTACAGCGATAAATGAAATTAAGAAGAATTCACTAAAATCAAAGGTTATTATATATTCTCTAGAAAAAGATAAGAAAATATTAGAAAAATTGAAAAGAATACCTCCCCCTAAAGAACTAGAAGATATATATCCAAAGATTCTACAGGGAGAATTTAAAAATATTGACATAGAAAGTCAAACATTTGATAGTTTTGTATCAAAAGGAGAAAACTTTGAACTTTATATAATTTTCGATGATGCAAGAAACAGTATAAAAAAGTTATCTAAAACAAATCTTAAGTTTGATGCTGTCTTTTGGGATGCATTTTCTCCCAAAGTAAACACAGAGCTTTGGACTGTTAATTTATTTAAATTAGTAAAAAAATTAATGAATCCCAAAGCAATTTTGGCAACTTACAGTGCATCTCTAGCTGTCAGAAAAGGATTGATGGAAGCTGGATTTAAAATTGGTCTAGTGGAACCTGTCGGTAGAAAAAGCTATTCTACAGTAGCTAGCTTAGAAGGAGAAATTCCTCCTCTTACAGAAAAGGAAAAATTAAGGTTAGAAACTTCTCCTTATGCAATCCCTTATTACGACAACGAAGAACTAAATTTACCTTCAGAAAAGATAAAAGAAGATTGGGAGAAAAGATTAAAAGAAAAACTCTCCCAAAGTTAAATATATTTATTTGCTATTTCCTGAGCTTTTTTAACTCCTTTTCCTAGTTCTACTTTATAACCTACTTTATTTAAAGCAAGTTCCAATCCTGCTACTAGTTGTATCATATCCATAATATCAAAGTATCCCATATGGGCTATCCTAAATATTTTTCCTTTTAAGTGATCTTGTCCACCAGCAACTCTAAAACCTATTTTTAGTAATTCTTTTCTTAAATCATCTGCATTTATACCATCTGGTGAATAAACTCCTGTTGCAGAGTTTGCAGGGCTCTTAGATAAAAGTTTTAATCCTAACTCTTTTACTGCTTCTCTTG
>WFXI01000228.1 GCA_015490675.1 Hydrogenothermaceae bacterium | reverse complement strand
TTAAAAGCATTAAAAAAGTTAAAAGAAGATATAAATTTAGCAGTCCAACAAGGAAAAAAGGCAGAAGTTGACATTCTAAAAGTAGAAGCACAAATAAAAGAAACAGAAAGTAATTTAGATAAAATAGGAAACTCTATTAATTACCTTAAATATTACTTAAAAACTCTCGTTGGAAACGAAAATTTAGACCTTTCAAAACTTGATGATGTAAAAAAGGAAGATATAAAACTTTCAAACTTTAATATAAATAACCTTGAAAAAATTCAAAAGCTTTCAGTTTTAGAAAAAATTCAGAAGAAAAAGGTAAAAATGGCAAAAGGAGAATATTTACCTAAAGTTTACTTTTTAGCCTCTGCACAGAGGAACATGGGAGCAGGGGAATATAAAGATTTATGGCAAATTGGAGTAAAACTAAACTACACGATTTTTGATTTTGGAAAAAGGAAAAATGAGTATTTAAAATCAAAATTAGAGCTTTCTAAAATATCTATCCAAAAACAAAAAACTATATTAAACATCAAATCTCAAATTCAAAAAGCACTATCAGACATAAAATCGGCAGACAGTAAAATAAAAGCCCTAAAAGAAAGACTCAAATTCTTAAGAAAAATAGAAGATATAGAAAAGACAAAATACGAAGAAGGAATTTCAGACCTTTACAACTACCTTTATGCAAAAGCACAAACAATTTCAGCAGAAAGCTCTTATTACACGGCTATTTATGAAAAACAAAGGGCAATTTACTACTTAAAGTTCATTTTAGAGGAGTATTAAGATGAAGAAAATTAAGGCTTTAATAGCAATTATTTTAGTAGCTGTTGTTGTAGTTTTTGCAGTTAAGCTTGTTAAAAAAAGAAAACAACAGTTAATAGCAGAAAAAACACCACAAAAACCTGTTTATGTAGTAAATACTACAACACCACAAAAAGGCTTCATTGAAGAAAAATTTACATTTTTAGGATACATAAAACCAATAAACACTATAAATGTTTCATCAAAAACACCAGCTTATATTAAAAATTTATATGTAGATATTGGGGATAATGTAAAAAAAGGACAATTGATTGTAAAACTTGATGACAGTCAAATAACATTTCAACTAAATACATTAAAAGAAGATATAAAAAACACAAAAATAGAAATAAACTCTTTAACTGCAAAAGAGCAGGCACTTGAAGAAGAATATAATTATAGACAAAGGGATTACAACAGAATTAAAAAACTTGTAGAGAAAAAAGCATTACCACAGGAAGCTTTAGAGAAGGCAACGGTTGCATTAAAAACTGCTAAAGCAAATTTAGAAAACACACAAAACAAAATCAAAGAGCTAAAAAATAAATTACTTCAGCTAAAAGAAAAGCAAAAATTTCTGCAAAATGAGCTTACATATTACAAAATTTACTCACCAACTAATGGAAAAGTTCAAAATATCTTCTTAAGAGAAGGCAATTTAGCAGTTTTAGGAAAACCTATCTTAAAAATAGAAGGAAATGTTTACGAAGTTAATATAAATCTTCCTCAAGATTTTGTTTTAAATAAAGATACAAAGGTTTATTTACTGGCAGACAATACAAAAATACCCCTAAAAATAGACAAATTTTATCCATCTTCAAATAAAAATCTAAAAGTTTTAAGAACAATTTTAGAAAATAAACCAATAAATATTACTTCAAACACATATGTAAATGTTCAATTTGTAAGAAAAATAAATGGTACAAAGATACCTTTAACTGCAGTTTTAGAAACTTCAAATGGCAAATTTGTGTTTATTTATAAAAACGGTAAAGTAGAAAAGCTACCAATAACAATATTAGGGCAAAGCGAAGATTATGTAATTATCAAAGAAAACCTACCACAACAGCCAATTATCGTAGCAGACGAAAGCAAATTAAGAAAAATCCTCTTTGGTAGCAAAGTAAAAATAAATAATGGGGCAAATACTGATGAAATCTAATATAACAGAGTTTATTTTAAAAAGACCTCATTTTGTTTTATCTTTAATCTTTGCCTTAAGTTTTATAGGAATAATTGGATTTTTAAAGATTAATCAAAAACTATTTCCAGATGCAAACAGACCTACAGTTGCAGTTGTGGTAGTGCAAAAGGGAGCATCTGCAAAGGATATGGC
>WFXI01000227.1 GCA_015490675.1 Hydrogenothermaceae bacterium | reverse complement strand
ATTTTTTTTGTTTTTATTTTTTATTTTAGAAAATCTTTTGAAAGAGCGTGAAATAGGGGATTAGTGAAGATTGTATGATTTTTGATTTAGAGCCACCGAAACTTTTTAATAATGAATCAAGGGCACGGCCGACCGCAAAGCGGATCGGCCTTTTGCCGGCTATTGCCGGCAAAGCCTAAGCTTCGCATCTGCTGCCGTCGCCTAATGCGGCTTCGTCCGCAGATGCTCAGCTTTTTGCTTTTAAAATAGCTTTGGTTGTGGGTTATTTGTAATAACATCGATGGTAACATCTTTAAATGATGGACGACCCCGACCAAGTATTTCAAAATTAGGCTCATATATAAAAGATAATTTTGAAATACTGTCTAATTCCTCTTTGACAGGCTTTAGAATAGATTTTTCTAACATATTCCACTTTTTATAATTAACACCAAAGAAAGCATTTAATTCGTCTAATGTCATTTTTTTTCTTTTTGGTATATCTTTTCCGTAAGAACTGATACGATTTAGGAGGGATAGCATACGAATAGAATGAGGTTTTTTAAGCATAGCAATTTCTTTTATATTTATAAGCGTATAATTTCTTTTTACATCAATAATCATCTTAGCTACACGAACATATAAATCAAGTTCGATTATATTTCTATTCGGAACTAATCTAAAACGAGGAAGCAAACTCATACCCTCTATAACTCCGTCATCGTCGTAAAAAGTGATGCTAGTTTCTTGCATCTCTTTTGTAGCTTTGACAAGTGTCGGGGCTGTTGTATCAATGAATTTTAGCATCTCTCTTTTATCGATTTTAAGACCTACAATTTTGTCATCTTGCATTTTAGACATATCGATAGTATCAAGAACAGTGGATAGGTAATAAATCGTTTTTAAAGCGTGTATATTTGGCTTTTTTATTGCATTCTCAATAAAAGTATTTTCTATTTTCTGATGCACCTTTGGTTTTTTCTTGGCAGCTCTTCGCTCTTCAAGAAATTTCTTTGTATTTGCTTTTGTTGGAATCATTTTAGTAAGTCCTATTTTAATTTAGTAAGTAATTATAAAATAGCTTATCTTAAAATAAAGTAAGTAGATTAAAAACTATATTCCAAAAATCCCAACTACTTACTTTATTCGTCCCAACTACTTACTTTATTCGTCCCAACTACTTACTTTATTCGGAGCTATTTTGCTAAAAATAGGTAGTTTTCTTAAAGTTAAAAGCCCGTAAAATAGGGCTATATTCGATTTTAGTAAGTTAAAACGCTTAAACCTTATTCACATAGTAACAACTATATTTATAATAGATTTTTACAATAAGGGAAAAAATGGTCTTGAAAATCTTAGATTTTCGCTCTTTTTTTATTCTCGCTTCGCTCTATTTTTTGCTTTGTCGTATGCTCATATTTGCTCTATAATCAAAAATTTGGCTTTGGGTATGGTTTGGTATTACTCAATAGCTTTTAAGCGTTTATTTGAGCTTATAAGAGCGTTTAAACCGTTTTTTTGCTTATAGGGGAGGAGTGCATAGCTAAATCTTCGTTTTTTGCTTTATCGTGGCTTTATGAGCTTTTTACGAACTGTTATGAGCGTGTATTATTGCTCTGGGATTGAATAGGGCTATCTCTCAAGGCGTTTTATATACACTTGGCAACGGCAACGCTTCGCTCTACCCTCAAACGGCGGGTGCCTTTTGGTTTATAGACTCAAGATACTTTTTCGCAGTATTGAAACTTATATCTGCAACTTTTGCTACCTGGTACGCTGTGATCTCTTTGCCCTCGATGCGTAGCAGGTTGATAGCGTTTTGCACTTTCTCTTTTGTTTTGGCTGTCCTGGCTTCTCTGGCTTTGTTTATGCCCTCTTTTCGACCTTCGCTAATGCCATAACCTGCAATTTTCTCTAACAATAGCTCCAGTCGTGCATCGATTTTTCCAACTAACTTCGCACAGTTCATCAAGTCATCGTTTTTGATTAGTTCTCTTATGCTTTCAACTTCAGTTATAATCTCTTTTTTTGTGCTGCTCATTTTAAACCCCTTTGTTTCAATTAGATTATCTAATTGAAACATATAGGAGCTTAATATATACTTAATTTAGTTTAACTATTTAAAGTATTTTTGATGTTAAGGACGGGGTGTTACTATAAGACCCCAAGCAGAAAGAAAATTTTTGGTTGACAGAATTTTTTTTGTTTTTATTTTTTATTTTAGAAAATCTTTTGAAAGAGCGTGAAATAGGGGATTAGTGAAGATTGTATGATTTTTGATTTAGAGCCACCGAAACTTTTTAATAATGAATCAAGGGCACGGCCGACCGCAAAGCGGATCGGCCT
>WFXI01000226.1 GCA_015490675.1 Hydrogenothermaceae bacterium | reverse complement strand
ATAACATTTCCTTTCTCATCAAACTCCACAACCCCGAATCTCTCAGGATCTTTTACATAATAACCGAAAATACAAGCCCCCCCTTCCTTCTCTATTTCCTCTTTTGCTTCTTTCATAATCTTAGGCAAATCATGACCGAAGAATATATTATCGCCGAGCATATAACAAACTTTTTCCCCATTCAGAAACTCCTCCCCTAAAATAAGTCCTTCCGCCAAACCCCTCGGTTCTTCTTGAACTTTATAACTTAGATTTATACCCAGATGCGAACCATCCCCCAATAGCTTCTTATACTGTTCCAAATCCTGAGGGTTCACTATTAAGAGTATGTCCCTTATACCTATAAGCATTACTAATGAAAGGGGGTAATAAATCATAGGCTTGTTATAGATAGGAAGTAGATGCTTGTTAACCACCTGAGTTACAGGATAAAGCCTTGTTCCGCTACCGCCTGCGAGGATTATGGATTTCATTGATTAATATTCCCCTTTATATCCAAGTTTATCTAAGACTTCCCTATTTATTCTATCTCTTTCAGGATCATTAAACCATCCCCACTTATTGAAATATTTAATAGCAGATTCTATATGAATTTTTAATAGTTTCAAATTTCTATAAGATCCCCTTACATACTCATGATATACATGGACATAAGGATAATAAACTATTCTTGTTGCCCGATATATTCTTCTCGATATGTCCGTATCTTCAAGATACATAAAAAATCTTTCATCAAAAAGACCGACTCCCTTAAGCACCGAAGTTCTTATGAACATAAAACATCCTGATACAAAAGGAACATTCATTATTTTATTATAACCTGTAAATCTTAGTTCATAGACATAATTTCTTTTTTCAATAACATTTTTAAAAATTCCAAAATTCAAAAACCTTCTCCTAAAAAGATCAATAGGTGTTGGTAAAAGTTTACATACATATTGTATTTTTCCATCAGGATATAAGACCTTTGGCATAATGAGACCAACATCTTTATTTTCTTCCATAAAATTATAAAGTTTCTCTAAAACTCCCTTTTCAAAATAAACATCTGGATTTAAAACAAGATGATAAGGAACATTCTCTTCAAGAGACTTTCTTATAGCTATATTGTGAGCTTTCCCAAAACCAAGGTTGGCATTATTAAAGATGTATACAATACGTGAATCAAATTTGGATAAACCTTTCAGAAAATCAGTTGGGGAGTTGTCTATGAGGTAGAGTCTCACATCAAGATCTGTGTTTAAAGCAGACTCGATTGCCTTTTCTAATTGCGCTATAGGATTTTTATATAAAACAATTGAAATATTAAGTTGAGTCATTGTTGCACCTTCTTTAATATCTTAAAAAACTCTTCAGCAGATCTTTCCCAGGTATATTTTTTGGAGTTTTCTAAACCTTTTATTGAGAGTTCATTTCTTAACTTGCTATCACTTAATACAAAATCTACCTTATCAGCTATATCTTGTGGATCTAATGGATTAAAATACACTGCAGAACTACCATAAACTTCCCTAAAAACCGGTATATCAGATAGAACCACAGGACATCCACAGGCTTGAGCTTCTAAAGGAGGTATACCAAAACCTTCATACAAAGATGGATAAACAAAACAAAGGGCATTTGAATAAAGTTCAACCAACTCATCGTCGCTTACTCGCCCAAGGAATTTTATATTTTCATTACCTCTTATATTTTCTACTATTCTTCTACTCTCCTTTCCAAAAATTTTATCGTTTAATCCTCCGACTATATATAATTTTACATTTTTTGTTTTTAGTCTTTGATAAGCTTTTATAAGATTTATAAAATTTTTATGATGAGCTATACTTGATACGCTTAAAATGTATTTTTCCGTAGTATGGGTTTTGCGGGGTTTAAATTTTCCATTCACTCCGTTGTAAATTACAGATATTCTTTCTTCATCTATTCCATAGTAATTTGCTATTTCGCCTTTTGAAAATTCACTTACAGTAATAATATGCTTTGAATATTTTAACATCAATGGGAACACGATTTCATAATATTTCCTATAACTATAGCTAACAGGAAACTTTAAGTATATTATGTCATGTATTGTTACAATTTTATTTTTATAAAAAATGGGAAGTGTATTTGAAAAGTTTATTATAAGCGGATTCCCGTTAAATTTTAGAAACCATAAAAGCGAAATTTGATCCCATAGTTGGCCT
>WFXI01000225.1 GCA_015490675.1 Hydrogenothermaceae bacterium | reverse complement strand
ACCTCTACCATCTTTGAATGAATTGAAAAAACAAAAACAAAAAGAACTTTTGTTATATGAAAAGCAGAGACTTCAGAAAATTTTAGACAGCTATGGTTACATTTCACTTGCAGATGTTCAATTTTACGCCTCCCAAAATGACCAAGAAGCAAAAGCATTGCTTAGTTGGTATCAAACCTACGATGACGCGATATGGAACTGGTTAGATAATAAACTACAAGCAATAACAAACCTAGGACAACTTTTAAAACTTGATTTAAAAGCAGTAGAACAACAAATATTTGAAAACTCCATAAAAACATCACCATTACCACAAAATGAGGAGTAGCAGTCATGGCAAGCAGAAAATTAGAAGACCTGCACCCAATCACACGTGAGAAGGTGCAGGCTTTTCTTCGTCTTGCAAATGAGAATGGAATAGATGTTTTAATCTACTGCACATATAGAAGTCCAGAGGAACAAGAAATACTTTATATGCAAGGTAGGCTTGAAAAGTTTGGAATAACCCTTGAAGAGCTAAACGAAAAAAGGCTTAAGCTTGGACTATGGAAACTGTCCGAAAAGGAAGCAAAAAGAAAAGTCACCAATGCCAGAGCTTGGCAATCTTTTCATCAGTACGGATTTGCCTTTGACTGCGTTCCCCTATCTGCAGGTAAACCAGACTGGAGCAACAAGGAAGCCTATCAAACCCTCGGACAAATAGCGAAACAAGTAGGATTAGAATGGTCAGGGGAGTGGAAAAGATTTAAAGAACTGCCTCACTTTCAAGACACAGATACTTATACAAAAATAGTCAAAAGAGGTAAGTAAAAATTGGGCTTATTTAAAGATGACAATGGAAAAACATCCTTTAGCAGAGTATTTACAGCAATTATTATAGTTTTTTATCTTATGTGGACATCATACATTGCATACCACACAAAAGAGCTTCCAGATATACCAGAAAATCTTTATCTGCTTTTACTATCACTTTACGGAGTAAACAAAGTTGCTACAGCTATTAAATCTTTTGGGGCTGCTAAATAGGAAAGTTATCATTTATGCTTTTATACTGTCCGTTATTGCAGGGGTATTCTTCTATCAAAAGATAAAGATAAACAATCTTGAAAAGCAAATAGCTAAAGTAAAAGTTCAGCTAAAAGAAACTCAAAGTAATCTAAAGCTATGCGAGACTAACAACAAAACCTTTTTAAACAACATAAAAGCAAAACAAACAGTAATAAACCAGCTCCAAAAAGAAATTAAATACCAAAAAAGAATCTGCCAGAATTTACTTCAGAAAAAAGAAAAACTTATATTAGATTTGCAGAAATTAAAAGCAGAAAAACCCAAAGAAATTAAGCCAACAATAATTTATAAAGAAAAATGTAGTTTCAAAATTGAAACAGGAGAACAGCTTTATGAAAAGGACTTTATATTTGATATCCTTTCTAATATTGGCAAGTAGCTGCGGGATAAAACCAAAAGAAAAGATAGTTTACAAATACATAGAAAAGCCTGTTTATATTCAGTGTGAAAAGCCTGTTATTCCTAAAAAGCCAGAGTTTATAACTTATCAAATTTTTCGTGTTAAGTTTGAAGGGAAGTATTACTACTGTGCAAATGTAGAAAACGCAAAAATAATAAGTGAGAACTGGCTAAAGTATAGAAACTGGTGTGAAAGCTTAAAAGAAATATTAGAAAATCAAAGAGCTCCACCTTGGTAATAAAGGTATTTGTTGACAAATAATTTCAATTTTTTATCTTAAATATTATAAGTAATATTTACTACGAGGTAAAAGTCAAATGGAAATAGTAGCTAAATTATCAGCTAATACTGATTTAACTAAACTTGCTAATCAGTTAAAGGGATTAGGATATGAGGTTTGTGAGCTAAATAAGAAGGTAATTTTTGTTTATAACCAAAGAAGAAACCCAACTGAATTAAAGAGAGATATCCAAACTGCAAAACAGGCATCCAATATTAGAAATACTATAACAGTAATATATGGTTCTTTAAAAACTACAGCTTGAATTTAACTAACTTTTTGAAATCTAATAAAACCTTCCAAACCTTTAATAACTCTTCCATAAAAACGATTACCAAATTTTTCAAAAATTTCTTGTTTGCTCTTGTATATAACAACAGGAACTATTAAAATTTTCCCTATATCTTCTTTAGAAATAGTTATTTCCATTTTCTCTAAAATTTCTTTATCAAAGACAATTCTAAAATTTCCTTCAAGCACAGCAACCAATCTTCCATCTTCTAATCTTGAAACTTCTTTTAGTTTTCCATAAACAATTCTATACTTACCAATATGTATATCTCTTATATTATTTGACCTTAATTCTCTTAATGTATCTACAGTCTCTAAAACTTTAGCTTCTGTCTCAGATATTTTTACATCTGCATCAATATAACGGGCTGTTTTCTTTATGCCCTTTTGTTCTGGTAGCTCGTAAGCTACTTTTTGTTTGATTCCTTTTGTCTTGTTTTCAATTCTTTCAATAATCTGTAGAATTTTTTCAATAGATTTTTCTCCTAAACTAACTTCAACATTACTTTCGGAACCTAAATATCTTTCCTTTTTGCCTCTTTTAACCTCTTTTCTATTTTTTCTACCTCTTTTTTTTGACTCGGTTTTTGTTTTTTCTAAAGGACATATATTAATCTTTTTATGATGTTCACTGTCAGGATGAGTTCTCAGATAAGGAGTTCCTTTTCTTACAGCAAAAACAAGCTCTGCTGTGCAACCTTTTGGATGATTAGGACAAAAAAGGTTTTTTTTGTATTCTCTAGCAAACCTTGATGGGTCTTTCTCCCTTATTCTTTTTAATTCTTCTACAGTAATTAACTCACCAGATAGTTTGTGATAGGCAGAATCTATAGTTGCACCCATATTAAAAATCCTCATTGTTTTTTGAATATTTCGGGAAAGTTAGGAAATTTCTTTAAAAGATAAACTTTAAGCTCTAAAAACTTTCTTTATGGCTTCTTTAAATTCAGGATAAACTTCCTTGAAAGCCTGTTCAAAGTATTTAAAAGCTTCAATTTCAACTTCGTCAACCAAAGCAAATGCACCGATAATCTTGCCATCTAAAACTACTAATCTTATGTTTTCCTTTTTTGGATGTTTAATAATCGTTCCTCCAGATTTAACCACACTTTCAATATACTTTTTCACACTTCCAAACTTTTTGACTTCTTTTTTTGTATTGCCAATAGGTATCCACAGCTTTTCTGCGTGAACTGGTTTGATTTTTGCTCCATACTCAAGCGGTGCTGCGTAAACTAAGTTTGTGCCTATATAAGCTTCTAAATTATCTTTGTCTATCCTATAGGTAATACTTCTTCTTAAAGTTCCTGTATCTACTGGAGCTTTCTGTTTTGCTTTTCTAACAGTTTTCAAGGCACTATCAACTACAACATCCAAAACTTCTTCTAAAAGCTTATCCCTCAATTTTTCAAGCTCTTTTCCTATCTTGTCAAAGCCTATCAGTTGAAACTTAAACATATTAATCCTCTGCAGATATTGGTTTTCCTTCCTTTTTTATAGTTTCTGCAAGCCAAACTTCAAAAGGAGCAGAAGTCAAACCTTTTTCCTTTTCCGCTCTATACCTGTAGTAATACTGCCTGCATTTAGCATCTGTGAAACCATGTTTTTTGCAAGGGTTCTTTACTTCTTTTGAGGAAGCTTTTTTGTCTTTTGTTTTTTCCTGATTTTGTGTTTTCTTTTCTTTTTTAATGACTTTAGGCTTATATTCCTCAAATTTAATAACAGCCTTTATGGTGTCCTGAGAAAACTTTTGTGTTTGAAGGTCTTTACATACAACTTTTTTTATTCCGTTTAGGTTAATAAAATGCTCTGTAATGCTCCATACAGCAGGCTTCCCATCTTCTATATGTTCATAAACCTTTATAAGTGTTTTTAGGTTTTCCTCTGCATCTTCCCAGTCATCTGTAGCAAATTCATAGTTTAGTGTTATTTGTGGGATGTTATAACCTTTATATTCCTGGACATACTCGGTAGTTCCTTCTTCCTTTTCTTTTTCATACTCTATCGTTTTTGATATTGTAGGTGGACTTGTAGGTTCAGGAAGTGTTATTTCCAACCCTTTTGCAGACTTTAACTTTATTTCCATCTCTAATACCTCTCTAAGAATTCCTCAAGAGATAAAATCACCTCATTTGCAACTTCCTTACCTACATTTTCAGGAGTTTTATCCCCTGAGTAGTGAATGATTATCTTTGGGATGTTAATAACCTTGCTTGAACTACTGTTAGATATGTTTTTATTTACAGGTCTTTCTATTTTGGGGATAATGCTGGTTTTATTTGGATTTTCATTTGGAAATAGATTTCCTACAAAACTTGAAACTTTTAGTTTTATATCCTGAGGAATAAGCTTTTCAAATATAGACAAACTTTCTTTTGCTATCTGTAGATTTCCTAATATTCCAACCTTTAACCCCTGTAAAATGTTTATTCCAAAACCTTCAAAAACTCTTGAAGGAGAGTTTATTCCAAGTAAGTTTTTGAATTTACCAATTATTCCAGTTCCTATACCTTTTATAGTTTCTATTGCTTCAGTAAATCCCTGTTTAAGTCCACCGATTAGCCCTTTAATTATGTTTTTCCCTATTTCAAACAGATTAAAACTGCTTAGAAAGTTAACAATACTTTTCCAGATTTCAGCAACTTCATTATATACAAGTTTAAAAGCTTGGCTTATAAGAGAAACTGTAAAAGCTACTGCAGTAATTTTTCCTTTTAGTCCTGTAAACAGACTTATAAGCAACTTGATAGGAAGCATTGCAAGTTTTATTACCCTTATAAAGCCTAAAAACGGAATAGCAAGAGGAGCTATCAATAGAGCTATCTTTTTTATAGGTTCAGGAATTGCTTCCCATATAGATTTAATTTTTCCTATCACCCATGCAATAACCCTTATAACTATGGCAATAGCTGTTGCAACAGGTTTAATAAAAAATGCTATCGTTTCTAATGCACCTTTTATAACAAAAGCAAACATTTTTCCTACTGCCACTCCAGCCTCAACACTATCTAAAAATCCTTCATTTGAAAAAACAGCCTGTTTAAATCCAGAAAAAATAGTTCTAAATAAGTAAGCAAAAGCCTCTTTTACAGGTTTTAAAGCTTCTTCTATAGGTTTAAAAGCTCCAGATAAATGTATTAAACCTATCTTAAATCCTTCTATAAAAGGTTCAATGTAGTTTGTGTATATTGTTTTTAAATATCCAAAGCTGTTGTTAAATCCTGCTTTCAAGCTGTCTAAGTTAGACATTATTCCGTATATAGCCAAAGAAAGAGCAATTAACCCAAGTCCTACAGGAGAAAATGCAAACCTCAAAGAAGCAAGGAGCAATCTATAAAAAGAGACAGTTAAACCTTTAACCGATAGATTTGTTAATAATATCTGTGAACGGATTACTTTTAAGTGTGCAGGCAGTTCCTTTAAGCTTGCTTTTAATGCAGAAATGCTATTTTTGAATTCTACAAAAGATAAAATCCCTTTTACAACAGCAAGCCCAAGCAATCCAAGCATACTAACAGCAAGACCAATAACTAATAGCAGCCCACCTATGGCAACAGCAGGAAGAATAATAACCTTAGCAAGTGTTTGATGTGCTGATATGAATCCAGTTATGGCTGATATACCTGCATTAATTTTGCTTATTAAAAAGGTGAAAGGTGGTATCAATATTGTTCCAACGCTAATTGCAAAAGCCTTTATATTCTGCATTAAAACAGATAATTGAAAGCTCGCAGTCTGACTCATTTTTTCAAAAGCTTTTTGAGTTTCATTGTTTGTAGTTTGAAAATTTTTCACAGAATTTTG
Organism: Hydrogenothermaceae bacterium; assembly: GCA_015490675.1. GTDB lineage: Bacteria > Aquificota > Aquificia > Aquificales > Hydrogenothermaceae > Hydrogenothermus. Next base: position 3,409 of record WFXI01000225.1, on the reverse strand, counting down.
AAAAGCAGTGGGGTCTGCCATTATCTGCATTACAATCTTTTTAGCTTCCACACTTCCAAAAATTTGGGAAATCATCTGGTCTATTTGAGCAATGCTCATTCCTTGTCTTTTCATTGCATTTACAATTTCAACGATAGTTCCAACAACTCCCTTTTGTTGCAAGGTTTGCCTGTTAATTGTTAGCCCCAGTTTTTGAAAAGCTTCCTGTGCCTGATTTGTAGGAAATACTAAAGATTGAACTACTTCCCTTAAAGAAGTCATAGCAGAACCTGTTTTTAAACCTTTGGCAGTAGCGGTCGCAATAATAGCCGAAAACTCATTAAAAGAAACACCAACAGAAGATAAAACTGGAGCAACATCTCCAATAGAAGATGCTATCTCATTGAAAGTAGTTTTACCAAACTTAATAGTTTTAAAGATTAAATCACTTGCTTTATCTAAACTTAAACCTTTCCAGTTATTTAAAACGGTAATTAATGTATCGTTAGCAGTTGCAATATCAGACACACCAGCAATTGCAGCTTTACCAGCTTGTTCAATTAGACCAAGAGCCTTTGTAGGGTCAAATCCTGCAGAAATAGCGTCATAAAAAGCCTTAATAACATCATTAGTATCCTGTCCTAATGTTCTGGAAATAGAAAGTAATTTAGACTGATACTTCTTTTGAAAAGTTTCTAAATCTTCATTTACCAGAGTTGAAACCTCTGCTATTCCTCTTTGAAAATCTGTTGCCTGCCATACAAAAGGAATAGTAGAACCTACAATTGCCCCTCCAGAAATTGCAAGTTTTTTACCCATTGAATAGAGTTTATTAGAAGCCTCTGCCACCTTGATAAATGCTTTCTCAACTTTGTTTAATTCCTTATATGTTTTATTTGAAAATTTTTCTACAATCTTTTCTGCATCCTGCAGAGGTTTACTAAGTTCATCCAAAACAGAAAGTTTAACAAAAGCCTGTAGTCCACTAAAAGCCTCAAGCATTCTCTATCTCCAGATATGTTTTCCCTTTTGTATAGGTAATTGATAGAACCTTAAAACTGCCTTGATGAGTTTCTAAAATTTCATTTATGAAAATACCTGTAAACAAAGGCATACTTATTTCATTAAGTTTATTTTGCTTTATTATCCGATTTGTTTGAATCTTTTTATCCCAGTATTCATCTATATGATGAAAATGAAACTTATCATCCAAATCCAGATAAAAGACAAAACCTTTTAAGTTCCATACTTTCAATATATGTTTTATAGTCTGTAAAGGTGTAAGTCCTAAAACAGGAAAATGATGTTTCTCCTGCAAGTTCTTATTGGTATAAACCAGATTTTTTAAACCTAAATATCCCAAAATCTGTTTTGGATTAACATCTTTTAAAGAAGTATAGATTAAGTTATTTCTTAAATCATAAAGACTATCTGCAAAAAGTTTATATCTGTCCTGATATTTTTCTATCTTGTAAATTTTACCTTTAAATACCTTATTAAGACTTTCATTTATACCAAGTTCTAAATAAAGTTCCTGTCCTATTTGAAAGGTTTTATTTGTTAAAACGACACATCTACTTGAAGGAGTAAAGACAGAATGAGATACATAATAATCAAATAGTAAAGATTCTTCTCTATCTATTAAAAGCCTGTAGGATACTTTTTCTATCATACTCCAGCTTCTTCAAAAGCATTTTTAACAGCAGTCAGCACTATCTCTAAATACTCCTCATCAATAGTAGCTTTTAGCTTTTCAACAATATTTTTAGCAATCTCATTTAATATTTCCTGCACCTGATACTTAGCTTTTACAATCTGAGCCTCTGAGCTTTCAGCCCTTGAGATAGCATTCCTAAGCCTTAAAGCAAGCTCTGCCTTTTCTTGAGGTGATAAATTCTCATCAGTCAAAGCCCTTTCAATAGTTTCAATAACAACACCATTAGCAATCATAGAAAGATATTGAGACTGCTCAAGCAAGGTTTTATCATTGACAGGTAAGCCCTCAAGCTTTAACCTTTTAGCAATAAGCTGATACTTTTGAATAAATCTACCAAGAGCAGACCTTGAAATATCGTATCCTTCTCTTCTAAGCTCTTCTAAAATCTCATCTATGGTTTTCCCTTCGTTAAAATACTTTTTTAAGACCTTATCGTCAATTCCAAGCTTTTGGATGGAACTTTTACCAGCCATTTTCAACAATCTCCCCTGTCGCAAGTAGTATGCCTTTATTTGTGATAGAAACTCTTAGTTTTCCAAGTTCCTCTTTTTCTGTTTTTATATAGCCCTTTTCCTCAAGTTCTGTTAGATAATCATAAAAGTGTTTATTAATATGAGGCTTTTTATTTAAAGGAAATTTAACCAACAAAATACCTTTTAAAAGCTCTTCATTTATGGATTTGAATTCAAAAAGAATATCTATGATTTCTCTTTTAACCTGGTTGTCAAACATCCTTTTTCTCCTTTACCTGTTGTTTTAACTCTGCAATATCTTCTTTTATATGAACGATAATCAAATCCAGTTTTGTTTGAATTTCCACGATAGACTTTTCAATTTTGTTAAATCTTTTTTCAATATTTTGATTTATCGTTTTATAAGATTTTTCAATTTCATCTATGTCGTTTTTAATACTGTCAGTTTGAGATTTTAGTCCCATAAAATCTTTATGAATTGTATAAAGTTCCTCTTTCATTTTCTTCTGTTCTGTTGAAACCTCATCTTTAACAATCTTATCAACCCTTTTTGTTTCAGATTTTATCTGTTCATTTTCCTCTGTTAATTTACTTATAGACTTTTCCAGATTTCTTATAGAAGCTGTGAGACTATCAACTTTAGATTTTATAATTCCGTAAAGAATTCCAGCAGTAAAAGCAGTAGAAAGTAAAGTTGTCAATATAGTCCACAAGAATTTAGGCTCAATCATTTTGATTTACCTCCAACAAGTTCCAAAAACCTATTAAGCTCTATACAGACCAACGGATTTTTTCTATTAGCCTTGATAACTAAAATGTCAGCCCCATCAAAGAGAGAATAAGCAGAAAAGGTTTTTCTGGCTTTGACCTGAATACTACCTATCCCTTCTACAAACAAATCAGCTTTTCCAAAAGAACCGGCAGACCTAACTACATTAAAACCAGCTTTTTCAAAGCTATCCTTTATAAGCCTTTCAATCCTGCTACCCTTAGCCTTAGCATTCATTGCAAACCCCACATTCAAACTTTTTCTTACATCTTATGTAAAAAAATTTCTGATTTGTTTTACATTTTTTACTTTCAATGTGATACACTCGCCTTTAACAGAATGATACAGTCAACTTTAAGAAAATGATACAGTCGACTTAAACAAAATGAGACACTCGCCTTTAACAGAATGATACAGTCAACTTTAAGAAAATGATACAGTCGACTTAAACAAAATGAGACACTCGCCTTT
>WFXI01000224.1 GCA_015490675.1 Hydrogenothermaceae bacterium | reverse complement strand
ATTTTTTTTTGTGAAAAACTTGAATTCATAATTTCTATAAAATTTTTATACTTCTTAATAGTTTTACATAATACTTCAATCTTATTATTGTCATTTTTATTTAAATCTTTTATTTTTTTTAATATATTTTGTCCATGAACACAATTATCATCAATAAAATTTTCTAAATATCTTTTTAATTTACCCTTAATATTGGAAACATCCTCTATTAATAATTCTTGGCAGTCTAAATATTTTTTTATATTCATTATCTTTCTTTTTTAAAATTTAATAAACAATCTTTTAATTCATCTATTGAGTTTACATCATATAATTTTGAATTTTCTATCTCATACAAATCTGCTTTAGTTTCAAAAAAAGTTCCATCTGACCTATATCTTTTTGTCTCTTTCGGAAAAAAAGAAGCTTTTTGGAAAAGTTCTTTTTTAGCTATCCATCCACAAATAGTTAATTCATTTTTTAATTTATTAAAAGAAGTAAAAATATAAACATCAACTTCATAACTTTTTTGTAATGCTATAAAATTATTTACATAAAAAGGTTTAACATCTGTAGTTCTCCCCATCGTTTTAACATCTATTTTTATTCCTTCATATTCTATATCTTTACCTCCATCGAATCCTTTACTACCATCAACCCATTCTAACCCGAAAAACTCACGAACAACACTTTCTCCTACACAACCAACAAACTGCTCCTCCTTATTACCATCAGCTATTCCCCTTTGTCCAAAATTATACTTTTCAACTTGTTCTTTGCAATGTTTAATAATCTCATCTTTCACTTTAATCTTAAACATACTAACTACCTGTTTTAATATTTTTAAATAATTCTTTATTTGTAATTATACCTTTTAATCTTTCTTCAGCTTTTTTGCAGTATTCTTCAGAAATATCAATACCAATATACCTTCTATTTAATTTTTTAGCAACAGCAGTAGTAGTTCCAACCCCATTAAAAGGGTCTAATATCACATCATCTTGATAACTAAATAATTTCAATACTCTTTCAACCAATTTTTCAGGAAACATAGCGGGATGTCCATATTTTTTCATATCCTTCTCAGGTGCTATAGACCATTTTGCTACAACCCATTCCTTAAACTCTTCAGCTGTAATATCTATTTTATTTTTATCACCCTTATGTTTTAAATCCCCTTTAGAAAAAATTTCCAAGAATTCCCAAGTATACTTTAAATATGGACTTGAAGGGCTTTTCCAACTTCCCCAAGCCGTATATTTACAATTATAATTATTCTTTTCCCATATAATTTCCCCCTTCCAAATCATTTTTCTATTCATAAAAAAGTTAGAAATAATATGGTGAGTAGGAATATAATCTGAATATAAAGGTTGTATATTAACAACTACTCTACCTCCCCATTTTAATACTCTAATTACTTCATCAAATATTGCAAAAAGTTTATTAAAATAATCTTCCCAATAATTAGCATCATATTGATTATCATATTCCAATCCAAAATTATAAGGTGGTGAAGTCATTACTAAATCAATACAATTATCAGGTAATTGTTTTAAAACCTCTAAACTATCCCCACAAATTATTTTATTTTCAAATTCTAATGGTAAAGAATTGTTTTCTTTCTTAAAATTATGGTCATAAGCATAATAATACTGACCTCTCTTTTTTTCCTTCTTTTCCCTATTTTTAACTTTTCTCTCTTGATTATAATCAACATAATTCCTTTTATTATTTTTTATTCCATAACTTTTAATATTAGAAACCTTCTCATATATTGTAGTAAATACTGGATTATATTTTGATAATTCGAAACAAATTTCTTCAAATTTGCTAAAATTTATCTCTCTTAAACAAATATCTATTCTTTCTTCATCCATATATGAAAGATATATATCTTCTTTCTTAAAATTACTATTAAACTTATCAATCAATTCTAATAAGTTTGATTTCTCATTTTCTTTAAGGTAGATGCTTACTGTTTTATACATTTTTTTTTCCATTTTCTCCTCCAATTAATTATAATTTAAATCTATTTTTTAGAATTTGCTTTATATTAAATTTCACAGCCTCTTTTTTATGCTCACCTAATAAAGAATTATCCACTAACTTTTTTGCCTCATTAAGCAGTTTTTCCTTTTCTTCCACACTTAAATTTTCATAAAGATAATTAACAACTATATCTTCTATTGTGCTATCTAAATCTAATTTTTCTAAATGATATGGCAATAATAAATCATCTGGTATATTAAGTTTTTCCATTTTTTCTTTCCAATATAGCAGGATAGCTAAATTATAAGCCAAATCTCTTTTATATTTATTCTTTACTCTATTAAACTTTCCAAAATCAAATTTTTTCTTTTCCAGAAAATCAATTATATTTTTATAATCAAAATTTATTTTCTCTCTAAATTTGTTTAACAAATAACCTCTAAACTTAGGTTTTATTAGTTCGCTATTAAATCCTTTCTTTAAAAATTCTCTTTCCCAAAATACATTTTTCTTAATAAAATTTTCAAACTCTTTTTTCAATTTTTCCTGTTCTTCTAAAGAAAGTTTTTCAAAATAATCTATAACCTTATTTCCTGTTTCTTCCCTATACTCTTTATTTAAATCATACAATTCCCTTTCTAATTCCAAAGATAATTTATCTTGTTCTTCAGCTTCTTTTTTCTTTTTAATTTTTTCTTCTTCATAAGGACTTAACTTGAAATAATTATCCTTAAGACCTGATAAAAAGAAACCTGTTAAATTCTCAATTTTTTTCTGGTTGTAAAGTTTTAATGTATAATCAAAAGTTCTCTCAATAAAACTTTCATCATAATTTTGAAAAATATCTATTATTTTCTCTTCAGATAAATTTGTATATTTTTTTATATCATCAAAAAGGTCTTTATTAATATTATCCAAAGCTAATTGATTATTTTCTTTTCCTTTTTCTTTTTCTTTTTCCTTTATTTCTTTAAAATCAGGATTTTTATAGATATAAAAAATTAACTCAACAACTTTTCTGCCTTTTTTTATTTCCTCAAATTCAAAATAAATATCTGTTTTTTCTTTCAATTCTTTTTGAGCTGGTAAAATCACTCTTCTTTTAAAATCCCCATAAAGTTTATATTCTTTTTTTCCTATGCCTAATATATCTTTTAATTCATTAAGTTTAAATTTCCTACTCCCTATTTTTTCATATTGTTTTAATAACTCATAAAATCTTATAGCATAGGAACTTCTAAGCTTTATAACACTTTGTAAATTATAAATAGTAAAAGCTTCTTTAAGTTTTAAAAGATAGGGTTTTAATTTAGGGTCAAAAGATAACTCTACTACCCCTTCACCAAATAAATATTCTGCAGAAGATAACCAGCTTATTTGTAATAATCTTTTTTCTTCAATATCCTTAATTTCCAAAACTCTACTCATTAACCTTTTTGTAATCTCTGGAACTTCTTCATATAAATCCTTCCTTTGAAGGTCTAAAATTTCCTTCAAATCCTGAATTCTTATTCTAATATTTTTAAAGTCTTCATCTTCTGGTTTAATCATTGATACCATTAATAATATTAAGCGTTGCTCATTTAATGTTAACTTATACTTAGCTTCTACAAGTTTATTTGACTTTACAACAGATAATTTATTTCGGTCTACTGAACTATTAAACTCAACAGTTTCTTTATATTTTCTTTTTTCATCCATAGCAAACTAAAAAATTTTTTAAATTTAATAAAGTAATAAATATTATGACATAAAAATCAAGATGTCATAAAATATGACATAATAAAAATCTTGTGATATTTACAAAAAAAATTTAATCCTTCTTTTATTAAATATGACATTTAAAAATAAATGCCATAATCAACCCTGTTTTTGTCATAATTAACCCTGAAAGTGTCATATATAGCCCTGAAAATGTCATAACAAATACCCTGTTTTTGTCATAATTAACCCTGAAAGTGTCATATTAAATCATTATTTTAAGAATACATAATAATTTATCCAATGCCTATTATTTCTATATTTTAGAATTTTTTTTAATTAAAATTTGCTTTTCTGAAAATAATATAAAATATTCTTTAATAAAATAATTAAAAATATATATAACAACAAAAAAGCGTTGTCGTTTATAAAAATTTTTTAAAAATTCTTTATTTATTGCATTTTTAAAAAGTCCCAACTATGACATTTACTTCAAAATGTCATAATTAACTTATCTAAAATATTTTTGCATTTTTTATTAATTTTTGGATTAAAAAACCGCATAAAATCAATCTGAAACTTAAAAATAGAGATACTTAAAATTTAATCTGGTATAAACCACTTAAGAAATCTTTTAATGCCTTTATTTTTATTTTTTTTAATGGAACTATCAGGCAATTCTTTTAACTTATTTTCTAATTCTTTTATTCTTTGATTATAAGTGTTTCTTAATTCTATAAAAGCACCTTTTAAAGTGTTTATTTCGTTTTCTTTGGCTTCAATTATCTTTTTATAGTTTTCTTCAATTAATTTTATTTTTTCCTTTTCTGCTTGTAGTTCTGCTTTTAATCTTTCATTTTCTAAAAGTATATTTAAATTATTATTTTCTTTATTTTCTTTTTTATCTTCTGAAACTAATATGAAAGTTTTTCCATTCTCTTTTATTGTTTTTAATTTTCCTTTTTTTATTTGTTTATAAACCGCTTGTATTGTTATTCCTTTGCTCTTTGCAAATTCTCTAATTGTTAGTTTCATTTGTAAACCTTATTTTAATTTTGATAAAACCCCTTTATATTTATATTTTTTCGTATCTTTTTAAATTTAAGTTTAAACATTTTTAAACTTTTTTCAAATTCTCTTTAGTTTGGTTGAAAATGTTTCACTTCTAAATATATTGAATCCCAAATTTTTTACTATTTTATGGTTTAATTTTGGTTTAAAAAGTTTAAAAAGTATCAGTTTTTTTTGTTGCCTACACTTTTGGGATATTATAATATCCCTATTGAAAAAATACTTACAATCTTTATTTTATTTATTGACTTTATAATTTAATTTAGTTAAACAAGATGAAAGTAATGAAAATAAAAAAATGGAAATTTTTTAGTAAACCTATCATATATTTATTGTTTTCACTTATATTGATATTTAATTTTACTTTTGGTTATAAGTTTTATTTTAAAAAAGGTTTTACAGTGGATTATATAGTTTATGTTTGTGAAGATTATATTGTTTCGTGTTCTTCTTGGAATGCTATATATACTTTATGAATAAAAGAAAACTTATTTTCAACTACAATATATTTATGCAAAGGTTCTAAGCTTTCTTGTGATTATTTTAACGCTGATTATGAATATGAGTATAATAATTACTAAAAAAAAGTTATTTCTTTAAACTTAATATTAAACCATTGGTTGAAAAAGGTTTCTTTGAGTTTACCTACTGTTTTAAATAGAAAATAATTTTCAAATTCTTCAAAATCTTCATCTTGGTTTAATCTTTCTATAACAGCTTTCATTGTATTTTCTAATTCAAATAATACTATAACTTTACTCCCTCTTTTAAAGTTATATTGTAAACTTGGTTTTCCTTCTGAAAGGGCTATTATGTGTTTTTTTAGTTGTTTTATAATTCTCTTTGTATCTTTTCCATTGTAAACTTCTAAACTAAATAAATATTTTCTTTTTGGAGTTTGAAACATACTTATAGCGTCTGCTATTATGTAATCTTTTCCATCGTTTAATTCAATTTTTGTTAAAGCTTCAAGTCTCTTTTTTGTTTTGCTTCTGTTAGCTCCTACTTTATCAAAGTAGGTATGAAAAAATAGTACTTCATAATCGTTTTCATTAGCCCATTTTTCATATTCTATGTGAAAATCTATTGTAAATAATCTATGAAAGTAATCCCTAAAAAATAAGCTACTTGTTCCTATAGGATACCTTATATTTTCTTTTTCATAATCTAAGTTTTCCACTAAAAATTTAACTCCCCATTTGGTTAGATAATAAACATCCTCTAATCTTCCATATTTTGGATGGACAGCAAAAGAAATTTTAGCTATTAATGGTCTGTGTCTTTCTCTTAAATCCTTTAATAAAGGAACTAAATTAGTCCTATATTTAACTATCCCTAACCTTAGCATTTGCTTTGTTGTTAAAAACTTGTATTTTGCTAAACTCTCAAGTATCTTGAGTTTGCTTTCTGATAGATAAATCATATTCATTACCTCTTGGTTTAGTTTTTAAAGTTCAAATTTAGGTTTTAGTTTTTTCTTTTTTCTTGAAGTATTAATTTTTTTATCCTCTTTAAAAGTTTGAACATCTATCTTTTGATAATATTTATCTAATAGATAATTTTTTACTTTTTCCCATTCTTCATTTGACATAGAGTTTTTGTTCCCTAATAGGAAATCTGCGGTTTTAAATCTAAATGCAGGTTTATTGCCGATTTTTATATAAAACTCCCCTTTATCTAATTTTTGCAGTTTTTCTAATTCAATTCCTGTTTCGTTAGATAGTGCTTTTAATGTGTTTATAGCATTCATTCCTATGAATTTTACAAAGGTATTGCTTAAGATAATATTTTTCATTTGAGTATTCATTCCTTGTCCTAACAGCTGTTGAGATAAAATCATAAATAGTTTGTATTTTCTATTTTCTGTTAATGTGGTTTCTATACTTCTGCTAATATAGTTTTGGAACTCGTCAATAAATAAAAATGTTCTTATTCTTTTATGTTCAGGAATATCAGCTCTTTTTAATGCTATTGAATTTAAGAGAGCTATAATTAGCCTTCCAAATGCTTCAGATGTATCTGTTCCTAATTTACCTTTTGCAAGGTTGAATATAATGATTTTCTTGTTATTTATTAGTTTTTCTAAATCTATAGTTGATTTACCTATTGTTAGGTTATGAAATATTTTAGAGTTTAAAAGGCTTTGTATTTTAGTAAATATACTTTGCTTTGTCGGTGTATATGATTTGTTGTAAAAAGCATATTTAAAAAAGTCTCTATGAGCTGGATTAGGTGATTTTAAACCTTTTTCTACAAGGTCTTTATTTAGTTCATCATTCATAAATCTTTGTAAGTCCCTTAATGTGCTATTTTCTCTCCTTAATAGTGTTGATATACAAGGGTTTAGAAGAGTTTCCATCTGTAATGTGAGTTTACTATCTTTTATTAGTTCCTGGAAGACTTTTGTTAGTTCTTGAGCTAATATATCAATTGTTTGTTCAGTTTTATCTTTTATATCAAATGGGTTTAAGATAGGGGTAAATTCTTTATCTAAAAAAGGGTCTATATAGATTAAGTCCTCATAATTGTCTTTAAATTCTTTCCATTTGGCTATTTGCTCAGCTAAATCTCCGTGGGGGTCTATTACTATTATAGTTTTATCTTTTTTAAAATTAGGTTTTGTAAATGCATTTAATATATTACTTTCAAATGGCTTTGTATTAAAAGTTAATCCATAAACTAATACTTTAATTAGTTCACTTTTTCCGCTACCTGTCATTCCTGTTATATAAGCGTGCCTTTCAAAATATTCTTCTTTTAATAAAACAGGTGCAAGAAAATTAAGTATTTTTCTTATATTGAACATATTAAACTTTTCTAAAAATTCTAAATATCCTTCAAAAGATGGTTTAAATTTACTGGTTATAATAATTAATTGTCTTTTATCTATCCCATAATAGTTATATATTTTTTTCCACAATGGGTGAAATGTAATATCACTTTCCAATTTATTAGACCAAGGGTCTTTTTCTTTAATCTCAGTAATAAGAAATAAATCTAAAAATTCTTCGTAATTAATACCTCTTCTTTTCAGAAGTTCTTCAATAAATTTCTTTTGTTTATCTTGGATATAGTCTTTAGCTTTGTCATATTTGTTTGCTAAAAATGAAAAGACATATAAGAAATCTTTTATACTGCTATCTATTAAAGATGTATAAGTTTCGGTTAGGTTTTTAATTATATCTTCATTTTCATTAGGGTATATATAGCCTAAGAAAATATCCTCAGGGTTAGGAAAATCTAATTCAAGATATTTGTATATAATTTTGTATCTTTCTTTATTTGTTAAGTTTGAAAAATTAAAGGTCATAACTTATTTTCTCTTTTTTGTAATTATTATAATAATTATTTTAATTTTTATTTCCATACAAATAAAATTTTTCTAATATTTGATATGTTTAAATAAAAAGTCAATAAGTTTATTAAACAAACCTTTATATAGTCTAATCATTATAAATTCATTCCTTCCTTACTCGCTTTCGCTCGTTCGTCAGTCATTCATTTATAATGATTTAGTAATATATAAAGGTTTGGAAGGAAAAAGATGAGCTTAGATGAAGCAATCCTCACTGAAGTAAAAAAATATATTTTAGCCTTTTGGTCATTATTTGAAGGTTTAGTTATCAGAACTACAATAGAAGGTTTTTTATCTAATCCTTTTATTTATTTGATAGCTTTTTATATAGGATTTATACTTACTTGGTATTTAATAGGTTTTAAATTTGGTAAATTAAAAGGGAAGTTTAGTATATTTTCTTTTATAGGAGATATTTTTATTGCTGTTTACTTTGGTGCTTTATTTTCATTAAGTGGTTTTATAGCAGGAATAATTTTATCTTTGCTTGTTATGGATATAGTAAAACTAATTTTACCTCGTTTAGGATATGATTATTCTAATTTAACAACAAAAAAAATGATTATTTATTTCTGGATAATACCTTTAGTTGTAAAAATTTTATGGGATAGAATTCAATATAAAAAATTACAAAAAGAAAAAGAAGCTTTGATTATTCAACAGAATGAAGAGAAAATAAAAAAGCTAATGAAAGTTCAAGAAAAAACAAAATTAGATGAAGAGGAAAAATTTAGACAAATAGAGGAAGTAGATAAGGTTTTAAATGATAAAATAGAAAACATATTGAAAAAATTAGATAAATTTTAGAGAGTGTTTTTTTAACTGTGTAAAAATCAATAGAAACAGTATAACTTTAGAAATTTACACAGTTCTATCTACACTCTCAAATTTTAACTTTGTAGGTATTTTTTAAATTCACTACTTAGTAAGAAAACAGCTTTTTTTATTTGTTTCCTTTCTATTGGTTTAAAATACTTATGGATTGGTCTATCTACTTTTCTTTCTCCTTTTATAAATGTATGAATATGTAGTTTAACATCAGGGAAATAACTCATTAAAGTATGAGTTGCAGGACTCCCATAAGTTATAGTGTTTAACTCTGAATAATCCCCGCCTAATTGACTTTCTAATTGAAATAAAAAACAAGACATATTGGGATATATTGTTTTCAACAATGAAAAATCTACTAATATCCTTTTTAGCATAGCATTTTCTGTATATGCCTTACATTCTATTCCTACTATTAATTTACCTTTATAAAACACTTGTTTGTCCACGCTCAATTTATAATAATATTTTTCTATATTTTGTAATATATATTCCCTTACTTCTTTTTCCTCTATCTGTTTAATATATTCTTTTCTGATAGGTATTTTTATCTTTTTGGAATTGATATCAATATCTGATAAGTTTCCTCCAGCAAAAACCCATGCAAACTTTATTATTTCTTCTGTAATATGTTCTTGTAATTTACCTTTAATACTACGAATTATACCTCCATATGCTCTATCTGATTGATTTTCTTTTGCGTCTTTATCTACAACTTTAACCACTGTATCGTATTCAAATTCTATTCTTTTTAAAAAATCTTCTAAATTTTTTTCTATTTTCATAATAGTACCCTTTTAATTTTTAAATTAAATAAAAACCACTCCATGTTTATGTATATGTTCTTTGATATTTCCCCATTCTTCTTTTAAGTGAGCCATTACTTCTTCATATAATTTTTCTATAACTTTACTATCTATGTTATTGTTTTCTACAGTTCTTCCTTTCCTTAAAATAAAAATATTATCTATTCTTGAATTTGATATATCTACATCATAACTAACATCATAAGATTCTGTTAAAATAAAAAACTTGCAATAAGGATTTCCCATTTTAATTTTTTCTGCTGTGGCTATACTACCTTCAAGCATAGTTTTATCCAAATAGGTTTTACATTCAATAGCAATAACTGGAATAGCTATATTTTTACAATATAAAATTTCTTCCTCATCTTTTAATTCTATTTTTAATTTCCTATAAATTGCAAAATCTTGTTCTTTTTCATTTATTCCTATTATAGGATTCGCTTTGAAATCTTGAAAATTTTTTGCAGAAAAATAAAAACTCGAATAGGACTTTACCGAACCAACTTTTATATTTTCATCTTTAAAATCTTTAAATAAATGATATAAAAATTCTTCTAATATAGTAGATTCAAATTTGCTTTGTGCAGAAAAAATAGGTTTTCCATTTTTATTTTTATTAATACTTTTAATGTATTCTCTATAATGGATAAACTCCTTTATTTTTATTTTTTTTTGTGAAAAACTTGAATTCATAATTTCTATAAAATTTTTATACTTCTTAATAGTTTTACATAATACTTCAATCTTATTATTGTCATTTTTATTTAAATCTTTTATTTTTTTTAATATATTTTGTCCATGAACACAATTATCAT
>WFXI01000223.1 GCA_015490675.1 Hydrogenothermaceae bacterium | reverse complement strand
GAAGGAATGTTAAAAGCTTTAAAAATGTATGAAATTGCACAAAGAAGAATGCTACTTTGGCATGCATTAGAGCTTGCAAATTATATAGTAGACCAGTTAAAACAACTAAAAGAAATCAAAAAAATAGAAGTTGCAGGAAGTATAAGAAGAAGAAAAATAACCATTGGAGATATAGATATCCTAGTTGTTGCAGAGGATGATGATAGACACAAAATTATGGATTTTTTTGCATCTTTGCCAGAAGTTAAAGAGGTTTTGGTAAAGGGAGATAAAAAAACAAGTGTAATTATAAAAACTAAATCAGGAAGAGAAAGACAAGTAGATTTAAGGATATTTAAGGAAGATGAATGGGGAGCAGCTCTTCAGTACTTCACAGGTTCAAAACAGCATAATGTTAGAGTAAGGGAGATTGCAAAGGAAAAAGGACTAAAGTTAAATGAATATGGAGTTTTTGAGGTAGATACAGATAAAAAGATTGCAGGAAAAACAGAAGAAGAAGTATACAATGCAATAGGGCTTCCTTATATAGTACCAGAGCTAAGGGAAGATAGAGGTGAGATAGAAGCTGGACTAGAAGGAAAACTTCCTAACTTAGTTGAATTTTCAGACATAAAAGGAGATATGCATGTTCATTCTAACTGGTCTGATGGGGTTAATAGCATTGATGAGATAACAAGATTTGTTAAGGAAAAATATAAATATGAGTATATTGTCATAACCGACCATTCAAAATCACAAAGAGTTGCACATGGACTTGATGAAAATAGAATTTTAGAAGAAATAGAAGAAATAAGAAAACTAAACAAATTAATAGGTTTTGATTTTATCAAAATAGGAACAGAAGTAGATATCTTATTAGACGGTTCATTGGATTTTCCTGATGAAATTTTAGCTAAATTAGATTTTGTTGTTGCATCAGTTCACTCTCATTTTAAAAGAGACAATACAGATAGGATTTTAAAAGCAATGGAAAATCCTTATGTAAATGTAATAGGACATCCTACAGGAAGACTTATTGGAGTAAGAGAAGGATATCCTGTAGATTTAGATGCAGTAATAAAAAAAGCAAAGGAAACAGGAACGGCATTAGAAATAAACTGCCAACCACTAAGAATGGATATAGAAGATATATGGATAAGAAAAGCTGTTGAAAAAGGAGTAATGCTAACTATTTCTACAGATAGCCATAATTTAGGTAGCTTTGAATATATGAAACAAGGAGTTTGGCTTGCAAGAAGGGGATGGGCAACTAAAGAGAATATATTAAATACTAGAAGCTGGGATGAAGTTGTTAAGTTTGTAAATGAAAAGAGAAAGAAAATGGGAGGCATATTAGTTGGAGCTTAAAATTGAAAGCTATAAAAGATATGTTAGATGCTTTAGATGTTGATGAAAAAGTTGATTACATTTTAGATTATCTGACAGATAAAATGTATCGCCAAGAAATAAAGAATTATAAAAACTTTTATAAGATTTCAGGGGAAATTAAAGATAGAAAACTATATGTAAAAATGTATTTCGATTTTGAAAATAAATGGAGAGAATTAGCAATTTATGATTTAGAAAGAGAAATTTTTGAAAAGCATATAGATAAAAGACTTTTTAAATACTTACTTGATAAAGAACACGAATATATAGAAAAAAATATGAATAACGAGCTTCAAAGGTCTTTAAATATAATCTTGTCTTTATTGGCTTTAAGTGCAGGGGTTATCTTTGCACTTATTATTTCTTATCTATTTTTCTAACTCTTAAAATACCATTTAGAGAATTAGTTATAAATATTCTGTCTGCATTCTCTAAATCTTTTAATGTAAATCTTCCTTCAACTACAACAAATCCTTCACTAGGGGCTTTTTGAATAACAAACTGACGGGTAATTCCATTTAAAAGTCCACAATCCAAAGATGGAGTGTATAAGTATTTTCCTTTTATCCAGAAAATGTTTGCAGAAGAAGTTTCTGTAACTTCGTTATTTTCGTTTAAAAATAAAACATCAAAATATCCTTTTTCAAGAGCATATCTTTTTGCAATAATATTTCTTGCAAAATTTGTAGATTTTATTTTTAAAAGCGGGTCAGAGGAATGAACCTTAAAAGGAGAGACTATTAAATTTATCTCTTTTTTATCAATAGGTTTAAAAGGTTTTGCAACTACAAGTAGATTAGAAGTTTCAGGAATTAGAGGAAAATAAGAATTTCCCTCAGAAACTAATATAGTTTTTACATATAAATCACTTTTGTCTTCAAATTTTTTAACAGTTTCTTCTATATAATAGATAAAATCATCTTTTGTAATAGCAGGTATTTTTAAGAGTTTTGCACCTTCTATAAGTCTTTGGTAATGTTTATCTATAAACTTGGGCAATTTTCCTTTGTATCTAAAAGTTTCAAAAACTCCTTCACCATACATTAATGTTCTTAAAACTTTTTTGTTTAAAAAATTCTTCCCATTTAAAGTGACCACTTCCTTCATGTCTTTTACCTCAATACATGTATAAGAGTATAATCTTCAAACTCTGATAAGTCACCATTTTCAGCTTTTATTATAGCTTTTAGAAATTTGGCAAATTTTGCTTCAGAATGCCCTTTATAAATTTTACCTTTCCATAAAACTTCATAGTTATTAAATAAATTTAAGTATCTGTCTCTAACTAAAACAAGTTTTTCACTTTTAACAAGTAAAACTTTAGATACAGGTACTTCCATATAGGCTTTTCTTTCTATGTAAAAAGGTAAATTAAAGAGTATTTTTCCCTCTAAGAAAAATGGAACATTCTTAGAAACAAAGCTTTCTTTCACAGCCTTACCTATTTCATCATAAGATCTGTATTTCTCTATTTTTACAAGTCCAGAGATTACAAAAACCAAAAATAAAGTAAGTGCAGAAACAAAAGGTGTAAGTTTTATATCTTTATACCTAATTAGATAAAGAATTGGAAAGACAGCAAAAATGTAATAAAGATAGTCAAGATGCATAAAATACACTAACAGGAATGTAAACACAGTAAAAATTATAGTTTGAAATAAAAAGGTAAAATTATAAACATACTTTTTCCAGCCTTCTAACTTTAAATTTACTATTGCATAAGCTATAAGTATAGATAACGCTGGAAACATTTGAATTATATAAGTTGGAAGTTTTCCTTTAGATAAGGTAAATATAAAAAGCATTACAAAAATCCAGCTAAATAAAAATGCAAACCTTTTTATTTGCTTTATATAGTTAATAACTACAAAATAAGCAGTTAAAGAGTATGGTAAAAATCCCCATAAGATAACATTGAAATAATAAGTTAAACTTTTAAATGTTAGCAGTTTATGTTTGTTTCCAAATGCTCTTCCAAGAGTTTCTTTATAATAAACATTCCAAAATAAATCTCCATATTTTAAATAACTATAAACATACCACCAAAATCCTATAACTATAACAATAGGAAGACCTATCCAGACTTTTAGTTTTAAAAATTTATTCCACCACTCTTTAATTTTAAAGTTAGCTTCAATAAATAAAAAAACTGTAATAATTCCACCAATAACTATTATGTAAGGAAAGCCTTTAGTGAGAACTGTTAAGCCAAGAGCTATATAAGATAGATATAAAAATTTTGCTTGATTGGTTTTGTACCACTTTAAAAATAAATATAGAGTTAATAAAAAGAAAAAAGTTAAGGGGACTTCAGGTGAAGCGTATCTAGTATTTGCTACAAATTGCAAGGAAAATGCCATTATAAATGCAGAATAAAGAGAAACTCTTAAATTGTTAAAAAGTAGTTGTGCTATTTTAAAAGTTAAGAACAAACTTCCAAGTCCAAGTAAAACAATAGGAAGCCTTATAGCAAACTCATTTATCCCAAACAAAAAACAAGATGAAGCAATTAGCCAATATGTTAAAGGGGGTTTATTGAATCTGTGTTCGTAGTTATAGTAAATATCAATAAAATTACCACTTTCAAACATTTCCCTGACTGCTTCTGCATAGTATCCTTCATTTGGATTCCAAATATCATTAAGCCATATATTCCAAAAGTATGTAAAAACTATCAATAAAATAAAAAGGGTATATTTAT